>DATAOI010000021.1 GCA_036265815.1 Gemmatimonadales bacterium | reverse complement strand
CCGGCCCCACGGTCCCGGTGGCCGCCCAGCTCGGGACCCGGCCGGCAAGGCAGGCCCTGGCCCGCTTCGGGGGCCACGCTGTGCTGGCGCTTCCAGGCGTGCCGGTCGGCTGGTGGATCCTTACGGCCGAGCTCGATCCCGACGAGCTGCGCCTCGATGACCGCCGGGTGGCAGTGGTGCGGGTGGCCCCGGTGGCCCGGGTGAACTGGGACTCGGGCGGGCGCTTCGTGGCCGCGGCGTGCCAGGTGCTCATGACCAACCACCGCATCGCCAGCGGCGACCTGGTCACCGTTGGGCGCCTGGGACGAGGCAGCTCCATCGTGCTCCCACCGGAAGACCCCGCCGCGATCGGTGCCTTGAATCGCTCGCTCGCGGCCCGCGGGGTGACCTGGAGCTTCGGGGCGCCGGTCGCCGAGCCGGCCAGTAGCGACAGCGGTCCTCTGCTGGGTCGGATCCGGGTACAGCGGCGCTACCGGCTCGAGTCCAGAGAGAGCGGGCGTACCGGCGTGCTGGCCACGGCCGGCGGCGCACCCTGGCTGGTGCGGAGCGGCAACGTGCTGATCCTGGGAAGTCGGCTGGATCCGGACTGGACCGAGCTGCCTACCTCAGCCGGCTTCATGCCGTTCATGGATGCACTGGTGAACCGGCTCGCCCGAGGTGAGGTGGCGTTGGCCGATGGTGCGCCCGGCGATCCGCTGCCGCTGCCCGATCTGATCACCGCCGTGCGCCAGGGCGAACGAGAATGGCGGGTGGAAGGTGGCGGGGTCTTCCGCCCGGTCGAGACCGGCGCCTATTACCTCGTGGTGGGAGACGACACCGTCGGGGCGATCACCGCCAACGTCGATCCCCGCGAATCGCTCCTCGCGCGCGCCCCGGATCGCCAGGTGCGCCGGCTTTGGCCGGACGCGCGGATCGTCTCGCTCGAGGACGCCGGCTCGGGGGCGTTCTCCTCGGCCGCCCGAGGGGATCTCCGAGGGCCGCTTCTCTGGCTGGCCTTGGCCCTTGGTCTCGGTGAGGTCGCGCTCGCGAGCGTCTGGAGGCGGCAGCCTTGATGAGACTCCGCCCGGTCCTGGACGCCTTCGAGCGAGCGCCGGCCGCGCAGGACCTGATTCCGCGACTGCCCGGGCGGGGGAGCAGGCTGCGGCTGGGCGGCCTGCCCGGCTCCAGCGGCGCCGTGCTGGTGGCGTGGCTGGCGCGGACGCTGCCGCAGCGGCTGCTCGCGGTGGTTGCTCCCACCCCTGGCGATGGGGAGCGATGGCTCAACGATCTTGCCCATCTCACCGATGGCGGCGTCGCGCTCTACCCGCAGCGGGAGGCGCTGGGCGAGGACGAACCCCACTACGAGATCGCGGGGGAGCGGGCGGAGACGATCGAGGCGCTGCTGCAGGGCCGGCTCCGCATCCTGGTCACCACCGCCCGCGCCACCGCCGAGCGGACCCTCATGCCCGTGGCGCTCGAGCGGCTCCGCCTGCGGCTCACCACCGGGGAGCGGCGTCCGCCGGCGGAGATCGCCCGTACCCTGGAGCGCATGGGCTACCACCGGGTGGCGACGGTCACCGAGGTGGCCGAGTTCAGCGTCCGGGGCGGGATCCTGGATGTTTACGGTTTCGGGATGGCGGTACCGGCGCGTCTCGAATGGTGGGGCGACGACATCTCATCTATTCGCGGCTTCGACCTGACCACCCAGCGGTCGCTCCAGGAGCTGAACGAGATCACCGTTCTGCCGATCACAGCCGAGGAGGTGCGGTCGACCGACGCGGCCACGGCGCGGCGCACCCTGCTGGAGCTGCTGCCCTCGGATACGATCGTTCTGGAGGAGGCGTTCGGCCCTGACCACGATGAGGTCGACCGCGCCTGGCGCGAGGCCCAGCACCACCTGGAAGTTGCCCGCCGCCTGGGCGAGGAGGTGCCGAGCCGGGAAGACATCCTGGAGAGCCCGGCGCAGTGGGTGAGCCGGATCGAGGCGTATCCCCGGCTGCTGCTCCGCGATGAGCAGACCGATCTGCAGTTCGGGTTCTTTCCGCCCGAGCGGATCGACCGCGACCTCAACCGGCTGCGGGCGCTGCTCGCCGGGTCGCCGCCCACGCTGATTCTCTGCGACAACGAAGGGCAGCTGGAGCGGCTGGACGAGCTGCTGGAGGACGGCGGGCGTGCCGGGGTCCGCGCCACGCTCGCGATCGGCGCGCTGGACGGCGGCTTCGTGATGCCGGCGCTCCGGGTGCTCACCGATCACGAGATCTTCCGCCGCGCCCGCCGTCTCCGGCGTCCGCGCCGCTACCGGCAGGCTGCACCGTCGATGGCCACCGGCGCGCTCACCGAAGGTGATTACGTCGTCCATCTGGACCACGGCATCGGGATCTACCGGGGGATCGAGACCATCACCGCGGGGGAATCGACCCTGGAAGTGGCGATCGTGGAGTACGAGGGCGGCGATCGGCTCAACGTCCCGCTCTACCGGCTGGACCAGCTGGAGCGCTATCGCGCGGCCGGGGAGGATGGGGATCGGCCGCCGCCGCGGTTGCACCGCCTGGGCGGCTCCAGCTGGCAGCGGGTGCGGGAGCGCACCCGCCAGGCGATCAATCAGATGGCCGCCGAGCTGCTCGACCTCTACGCCCGGCGCAGCGTGACCGGGGGCTACGCCTTTCCCCCGGACAGCCGTTGGCAGCGAGAGCTCGAATCGAGCTTCCTCTACGAGGATACCCCCGACCAGCGGAAGGCCACTGAGGAGCTCAAGGCCGACATGGAGCGGCCCCGGCCGATGGACCGGCTGCTGGTGGGCGACGTGGGGTACGGCAAGACCGAGGTCGCGGTGCGGGCCGCCTTCAAGGCGGTCCAGGGAGGCAAGCAGGCGGCGGTGCTGGTCCCGACCACGATCCTGGCGGAGCAGCACGGCCGCACCTTCATGGAGCGGCTGGCCGACTTTCCGGTGAAGATCGAGGTCCTCTCGCGCTTTCGCACGCCCAAAGAACAGAAGGCGGCCCTGGAACGTCTGGCGGGAGGGCAGACGGATATCGTGATCGGAACCCATCGCCTGCTCTCCAAGGACGTGCTGTTCAAGGACCTCGGCCTGCTCATCGTGGACGAGGAGCACCGCTTCGGGGTGAAGCACAAGGAGCGGCTGAAGGCTCTCCGACTCTCGATGGACGTGCTGACGCTGACGGCGACACCGATTCCCCGTACCCTGCACCTCTCCCTCGCCGGCCTCCGCGACCTCACGCTCATCGAGACTCCGCCCCGGGACCGTTCGCCCATCCTCACCTTCGTCGAGCCATGGGACGACGGGCTGCTGGAAGAGGCATTCGCCCGGGAGACCGACCGCGGGGGTCAGGTCTTCGTGGTGCACAACCGGATCGAGACCATCGACACCATCGCGGCGCGGGTACGGGCGCTCGCTCCCCGCGCCCGCATCGGGGTCGCGCACGGCCAGATGCCGGCCGAGGCGCTGGAGTCGGTGATGCAGGGCTTCGTGTCGGGGGAGGTGGACATTCTCGTCTCCACCATGATCGTGGAGTCGGGACTCGACGTACCCAATGCGAACACCATGATCGTGCACGATGCGCACCGGTTCGGGCTGGCCCAGCTCTACCAGTTGCGGGGCCGGGTCGGCCGAAGCCACCGGCGGGCCTACTGCTATCTCCTGGTGCCTGACACGATCGACGCGGATGCGGAGGAACGACTCAAGGTGCTGGAGCATCATACCGAGCTGGGGGCGGGGTACCGGATCGCCCTCAAGGACCTCGAGCTTCGGGGCGCCGGTAACCTGCTCGGCGCGGAGCAATCGGGGCACGCGCAGGCGGTCGGCTTCGACCTCTACATGCGATGGCTCGAGGAGACCGTCCGGGCGCTCAAGGGACAGGGCACCACGGCCGAGCAGCCGTTGCCGCCGGACGTGGTGCTCGACCGTCCGGCCCATCTGCCCGACGGCTACGTGCCGGACGACGACGTGAAGTTGGATTTCTACCGACGACTGGCGCGGGCCACGTCATCCGGCGACATTGATGGGCTGCGAGACGAACTGCGGGAGCGCTTCGGACCGTTACCGGCCGAGGCCGAGATGCTGCTCGACATGGCGCGGCTTCGCGTGCTGGGAGCCGTCCTGGGTGTGCAGCACGCGCTGGTCCGAGGCGACGAGGCGCGCCTCACCTTCCGAGCCGGCACCACGCCGCGCCTTGCTGGACTCACTTCGGCACTGGATCACGTGCAGCTGGCCGCCGAGGTCCGCCGCACCGTCCCTCTCTCGCTCCGGCTCCTCCGCCTCGGCGGCGAGCCGCTGGTGCCCGCACTGGTGCGGGCGCTCAAAGCCGTGGTGCAGTAATCAATCCTGGAGCTTTCATGCGACGACTGGTCATCCCCTCCCTCGTGCTCACCGCCGCGCTCGTCACCGGGCTCGGGGGCTGCTCGAACTTCCGCGACCTGTTCTCGGCCCACGCCGACACGGCGGCCGAAGCCGGGGGACAGGAGCTGCCCTCCCAACGGCTGGCAGACATTCTCGCCGCCGCCGGCAAGGGCGTGAAGCTCGACCGGGAGACGGCAGCCTTCGTCGCCAACATCTGGGTGGACTATACCCTCTTCGGGCAGGCGGTGGCCCGCGGCAAGCTGCCGACGGACTCGGCCAGCGTGGCCGAGGCCGTGTGGCCCGAGCTCTCCGAGCTCAAGGGCACCCACTGGCACGATACGCTCATGGCGCATCGTGGAGCCGTCAATCCGAAGGCGGTGGACAGCGTCTACGACTCGCCCGACGTGCGGGTGCTGCAGCACATCCTGTTCGGCGTGCGCCCCAAGACCGATACGGCTGTCCGCAAGGCGGCCAAGGAGAAGGCCCAGGCCACCCTGGCCCGGATTCGGAAGGGCGCGAGCTTCGGTCAGCTCGCGAGCGAGCTGTCGGACGATCCGGGCAGCAAGGCGGACAGCGGCTTCCTGCCGCCCAGCCCCAAGGGGCGGTTCGTCCCGGCCTTCGACAGCACGGGGTGGTCGTTGAAGCCGGGCCAGGTCAGCGACCTGGTCGAGACGCCGTTCGGATTCCATATCATCAAGCGCCCGACCCTGGCCGAGGCGCGGGAGCGGATCGAGGACTATCTCACCGAGCGGGCGGGGGTCCGTCTCGACTCGCTCTACATGGACAGCCTGGCCGCAGGCAGCAAGATCGAGGTGCTGCCGGACGCACCCGTGCTGATGCGGACCGCGGCCGAATCTCCCGACGATGCGCGCAAGTCGTCCAAGGTGCTGGTGCGCTACCGCGGCGGAGAGCTCACCGTGCAGGATTATCTCCGCTGGGTGCGGGCGCTGCCGCCGCAATACACCTCCCAGCTCAAAGCGGGTAACGACAGCATGCTGAACCGGTTCGCCCGGATCCTGACGCAGAACGTGCTGCTCTTGCGGCAGGCCGACTCGGCCAAGATCACGGTCTCGCCGGTGGAGTGGGCCGCGATGCAGCGGCGCTACCAGACCCAGCTCGACACCCTGAAGAACGAGATGGGCCTCGACGCGACCGACGTCACCGATCCGGGGGTCACCCCGGGGGAGCGGGACAAGGTCGCGGAGCTCAAGGTGGAGCGCTACTTCGACCAGCTCATCGCCGGGAAGCAGCGTCTCCGGCCGCTGCCGGCCGCGTTGGGCACGCTGCTGCGCGACCGGCTCCCCTATCGGGTGTATGACGCGGGCGTCAACCGGTCGGTCGAGATCGCCAGCGAGATCAAGAGCAAGGCCGACACTGGCGCGCAACGGGGCGGCATGCGGCCTGCCACCGGCCCGGCGCCGGTGCCCGGCGCGCGGCCGGCCCCCAAACCGGGTGAGACAGCCACCAGCTCCGAGCCGCCGAAAGCGCCGCAGCCAGCCAAACCGTCGGAACCGAGGAAGTAGAGATGCAGGATCGTTGTTATCGTGGCGGAGTGCTTCTCGCCACGTTGATGTGTGCCGCGCCGCCGGGCGTCGGACGGCTCGCGGCTCAGGACTCCACCGGGTCGGTCCGCCCCGACACGGGCGCGGTCATCTCCGACAGCACGGCAGCCAGCGCCGCTCCGGACAGCGTGGCCGTCTCGGGTCCGCCGCTGACCCGCACCGATTCGACGGTGGTGGTGGACCGGGTCGTCGCCGTGGTGGGGAACCGTCCGGTGCTGGCGTCGCAGGTGGACGAGGAGATCTTCTCCCGGCAGTCGCAAGGCGGGCACCTGCCAACCGATTCGGCGGGATTGGCGGGGCTCCGGAAGCAGGTCGTGTCCTCCATCGTCGATGAGGAGCTGCTGGTGCAGCAGGCCCAGCGCGACACCGCGATCAAGGTGACCGATCAGGAGATCGCGGAAGGGGTGGAGGAGCAGATGAAGAAGGTACGGACCAACTTCACCTCGGAAGTGGACTTCAAGAACGAGCTCAAGAAAGCCGGGTTTCAGACACCGGAGGAGTACCGCCGCTGGCTCACCGATCAGCAGCGCCGCGCGGCGTTCCAGAACCGGCTCATCGAAAAGCTCCGGAACGACGGCAAGCTCAAGCCGGTCTCACCCACCGAGCAGGAGATGCGGGCGTTCTTCGAGGAGCAGAAGGGCAATCTCGGGTCCCGGCCGGCCACGCTCTCCTTCCGCCAGATCATCATCAGTCCGAAGCCGTCCCCCGAGGCCAAGGCGCGGACCAAGGCGCGGGCCGATTCGATCGTGCTCGAGCTTCGGCGCGGGGCCGACTTCGCCACCGCTGCCAAGCGCTTTTCCCAGGATCCGGGCTCGAAGGATCAGGGCGGCTCGCTCAATTGGTTCCGCCGTGGCGTTATGGTGCCGGAGTTCGAGCGGGTGGCGTTCGCGCTCAAGCCCGGGACCATCTCCGATCCGGTGGAGTCGCCGTTCGGATACCACATCATTCAAGTGGAGCGGGTGCAGCCGGGCGAGATCCAGGCACGGCACATCCTGTTGGTCCCCGAGATCGACTCCGTTCACGTGGACAGCGCGCGGGCGCTGGCCGGTTTGGTCCGCGCCCGGGTGCTCGCCCGGGCCTCGTTCGATTCGCTGCAGCGGATCTACCACGACCGATCCGCCGAGCGTCAGGCCGAGAACGTGCCGATCGACAAGCTGCCGGAGGCCTACGCCAAGGCCATCGGGGAGGCCGACTCGGGCGCCGTGATCCCGGTCTTTCCGCTCGAGGGCGCCGGCGGGCGGCAGCAGTTCGTGGTGCTGCAGGTGACCGCTCGGCGCGCGCCGGGCGACATCAAGTACGAGGACGTCAAGGACAAGATCCGCGAGCAGCTCAGCCAGCAGCTCGCCATCCGCCGGTATCTGGATCGGCTCCGCAAGGCGACCTACGTCGATATCCGCGCCTAGCGGGCGGGCCAGCGCGCGGCCCCGCCTGGCGATCGCGCTGGGGGATCCCCGCGGGATCGGGCCCGAGATCGCGGCGCGCGCGTTGGCCGATCCGCTGGACGCCGAGATCACCGTGGTGGGCGCCGAAGACCAGATCGCGGCGGTGCCCGCGCTCCGGCGGGTGCCGGTCGGCACCTGGGGTCTGGGCAGCGGTGAGCGTCCCGACGATCGGGCGCGCACCCTCCGGGCGGGGCGGCTGGCCGGGCACGCAGTCGAGGCGGCGGTCAAGCTGGCGCTCGGCGGGGAGGTGGACGGCATCGTCACCGCGCCGGCGCACAAGCACACCCTTCATCTGGCAGGCTTCCCCTATCCCGGGCACACCGAGTGGCTGGCCCACCTGGCCGGAGATGTGGACGTCGCGATGATGCTGGCGTCGGAGGAGCTCCGGGTGGTACTGGTCACGACCCACGTGCCGTTCCGCGATGTGCCCGCGCTGCTGACCACGGATCGGGTGGTGCGGACCGGCCGGACTACCGAGCGGGCGCTGCGGGAGTGGTGGGGCATCGCGGCACCCCGGATCGCGGTCTGCGCGGTGAACCCGCATGCCGGGGAGAGCGGACTGTTCGGGGATGAGGAGGAGCGGGTGCTCCGGCCCGCGGCGGCGGCACTGGGTGCGGCGGGGCCGCTTCCGGCAGATACGGTGTTCGTGCGGGCGATGCGGGGGGAGTTCGACGCTGTGCTGGCTCCTTACCACGACGTCGGCATGACGGCGATCAAGGTGGCGGCGTTCGGCCGTGCAGTGAACGTGACGCTGGGACTCCCGTTTCCCCGGACGTCGCCGGACCATGGGACGGCGCTGGACATCGCGGGGAAGGGGCAGGCGGATCCGTCGAGCATGCGGGTGGCGATCGAGCTGGCGAGTCGGCTGGCGCGGCGGCGAAGCGCAGCTACTTGAGGACCTGTAGCTGATGACAATCGGCACGTCGGCGCCGTCGGCGGGCGGGGTCTGGGCGCCGGCTCCGGCGGCGGGCGGGGCTCGCTTCGGTCACAACAGGCCGCCCCCGGGGACACGTAGCTCGACGGAGATCACACGGCCTGACTCCCTCCGCGATCCCCGCCCGCCGCCTGCGCCCGAGCATCGGGCCCGCGGGCATTACGTGCCCGATCATCGCGCAACGCTGTTGCGCCCACCACTGTACCAGCGCGGCACTGCCGCGCTCACGCGCACTGCGCGTGCCTGGGGGGCTGGGGAGGCTCGCGCAGGGAGTCAGGCCGTGTGATCTCCTCGTGCGACGTGCGCCCCGGGGCGGCCTGTTGTGACCAGAGCGAGCCTCCCCAGCCCCCCGGCCCCCCGGCCCCCCGGCCCCCAGCCCCCAGACACCCTACCCCGCCGCCCTCTCCAACCGCCCCATCAGATCCAGATACGCATCCAGCTTGAGCTTCTGCGACGCTCGGTTGGCCACCAGCACCGCGCCGCACGCGAGGATCGTCTCCCGCTCCACCAACCCGTTGGCCCGGAGCGTATTTCCGGTATCGACCAGGTCCACGATCCAGTGCGAGAGGTTGAGCAGCGGCGCCACCTCGACCGAGCCGTTCACCTGGATGATGTCCACCGGGCGGCCGGACGCGCCGAAATGGGCCTGGGCGAGTCGCGGATACTTGGTCGCGACCCGGGCCGTGATGCCGTCCTCGAGAGCGGGGTACGCACTGTCCGCGGGTGCCGCGACGACCAGGCGACAGGTCCCGAAGCCCAACTCCAGCGGCTCGAGGACATCCGCGCCTGTCTCCCGCAACACGTCGGTCCCGGTGACGCCGAGATCGGCGGCACCGGACTCGACATAGACGGGCACATCGCCCGGCTTCACCACCAGGAACTCGATGCCCGGATCGCTGGACGGAATGAGCAGCCGGCGGCCGGCATCGGCCGCCGGCTCGGCGCCGGCCCGGCTGAAGCGCTCGACCGAGGGCTGGTAGAGGCGCCCCTTCGCGAGCGCGACCCGCAGTCGACTCACGCCGGCACCTCCGCGATGCTGTCCAGATCGAGTGAGACACCGACCGCCGCCCTGGGCCTTCCGAACCGCCCCATCAGCTCGTCGTAGCGGCCCCCGGCACCCACCGCCCGTCCCGTGCCCGCCACGTACACCTCGAACTGCATCCCGGTGTAGTAGTCGAGTCCCCGGACCTCGCCCAGGTCGTAGACCACGTGTCCCCGCTCATCGGCGGAGAGGGCCGCATCCAGTGCAAGCAGATGCTGCAGAGCGGCCCGGGCTCCGGCGGGAGCCGCCTCGGCCGCTCCCTCCAGGGCGGCGCGCCGGCCGATCACGAACGGCAGCGCGGTCAGGGTTTGAGCGGGGCCGCCCGCGCCGGCAAGTGCGCGGCAGAGATTGCCACGATCCTTCCGGTCGATCCAGTGTCGCACCTGGGTCCGGAGCGGCTCGTCCACTGCCTCGAGTCCAGGCGCCAGCACACCCACGTGCCCCAGATTTACCTGGAAGTCCTGCAGCCCCGCCGACCGGACCAGGGCGAGGGTGAGCCGCACCATCTCGAGGTCCGCCGCCAGACCGCTCTCGCCCAGCAGCTCGGCGCCGACCTGGAGGGTCTCGCGGGGGCGGCCGCCGCGCTCGGGCTCCTGACGGTACACCCGGCCGGAGTAGCTCAACCGAAGCGGCTTCACCGCGTCGGCGAAGGTGGTCGACGCCACCCGCGCGATGCTCGCGGTGAAATCGAAGCGCAAGGCGAGGATCCGACCGTCGCGATCGGGGAACCGTACCAGGCGCTCCGCCACGCCGGCGCCGCCCGCTCGAAGGAAGGTGTCCTCGTACTCGAAGGTCGGCGGGAGCAACTCGTCGTAGCCGGCGCGTTCCAGCAGGTCCATGGCGGCGCGCTGGAGCCGCCGCCGCCGGCGCGCGGCCTCGCCGGTGAGGTCGAGCGCGCCGGGAGGAATCGCGGCGACGGCGGGACGGCTCATTCGGCTATCCCGCCGCCGGGCCGTCGGTGCTCTGACTCGCGGGCTCGGCCTGGTGCAGCCGCAGGGCCTTGACCCGGCGGCCGTCCATCTCGACCACCTCGAAGATGTGCCGGCCCGCCGTGACCCGGTCGCCCGGGCGCGGCAGCCGACCGAGCTGGCCGAAGACGTACCCGCCGATGGTGGTGTAATCGGTGTCGTCGAGCGAGGCGTCGTGCTCGGCGTTGAACTCGGTGATCGGCATCGCCCCGTCGAGCCGGGTGGCGCCGTCGCGGGGCCCCGCCTTGTCCTGCGGGTCGTACTCGTCGTAGATCGGCCCCACGATCTCCTCCAGCAGATCCTCCATGGTCACCAGCCCGGCGGTGCCGCCGTACTCGTCGAGCACCACGGCCAGGTGGGTCTTGAGCCGTTTCATGTCGGCCAGCACATCCTCGACCTCGCGGGTGCCCGGCACGAAGAGCGGCGGCCGCATGATATCCCGGACGGTCTGACCCGGCTGCCGGCGCATCGCGGTAAGGATGTCCTTGGCGTGCACCACGCCCACGATCTCGTCCAGCGACTCGGTGTAGACCGGATAGCGGGAGCGGCGGGCCACCGCCACCTCGTCCGCGGCGGTCTCGACCGTGAGTCCCGACTCCAGCGCCACCATCTGGGTGCGCGGGGTCATCACTTCCTGCGCGGTCTTCTCACTGAACTCGAAGACGCCCTCGAGGAGGCGGGCGTCGTCCTGGTGCAGGCTCCCACCCACTTCACTCTGCTCGACCAGCATCCGGATTTCCTCCGGCGAGTGGAGGCGCTCCTCTTCCCCCGGGGGATTGATGTCGAAGAGGCCGAGGAGTCGGTTCGAGGTGCCGCGGAGCACCGCGATGGGTCCGGCCATGACCCAGGCGAAAACCATGAGCGGCGGCACGGTCCAGGTGCTCACGGTCTCGGGATAGACCAGGGCGAAGGCCTTGGGCACCAGCTCGCCCAGGATGATGTGCAGGCTAGTGATCAGAGTGAACGCGATCACCACCGCCACGCTGTGCGTGGCGAGCTTCTCCATGAGCGGTGGCAGCCAGGTGAACAGATTCGCCAGCAAGGTCGCCAGGGCCGGCTCGCCGATCCATCCCAGGCCAAGCGAGGTCAGCGTGATGCCGAGCTGAGTCGCCGAGATGTAGCGGGAGAGCGATTGTATGGCCCGGCGGGCGAGCGTAGCTTTGCGATCCCCGTTCCGGATCATCTCATCGAGCCGCGTGCGGCGCGCGCTCACCAACGCGAACTCGGTGGCCACGAAGAAGGCGTTCGCCAGGACCAGCACGAACACCGAGGCGATGCCGAAACCGACCGAAATCGGAGGGGCTGATTCCATATCTTTCAAGCCTAATGGCCAAGCGATCTTACCGCGAGAGCACCGAATGATCCGGCGACTCGTTGTGCCCCCGTTCGAGGCCCTGGAGCCCCTCTTGCCCCGACGCGGGGGCGCCGATCGGGCCACCCGCGACGCGGTGAGCGCCATCCTCGAGGCCGTCCTCCAGAGGGGCGACGAGGCGGTGCGGGAGTACGCCCGGCAGTTCGACGGGGTGGATCTCGCCCCGGACCAGTGGGCCCTCGATCCGGGCATCTGGCAGGCCGCGCTGGAGCGGATCCCGGCCCCGCTTCGCACGGCACTCAACCTGGCCGTCGACCGGGTGCGGGTCTACCACGAGCACCAGCGGGACCCGGGCTTTCACCTGACCGAGGCGGACGGAAGCCTGGTGGGGGTCAAGCTCTCGCCGCTCGACCGGGTGGGTCTCTACATCCCCGGTGGCAAGGCGTCCTATCCCTCCTCGGTGGTGATGAATGCGGTGCCGGCCCTGGTGGCCGGCGTGCAGGAGATCATTGCCGTGGTCCCCCCGCAGGGCGTGACCGACCTCGTGCTGTCTGCCTGCGCCCTCTCCGGTGTCACCCGGATCTTCCGGATCGGCGGGGCCCAGGCGGTGGCCGCCCTGGCGTACGGCACGGCCACCGTCCCCAGGGTGGACAAGATCGTGGGCCCGGGGAACCGCTGGGTGGCGGAGGCCAAGCGGCAGGTGGCGGGGGACGTGGGGATCGATATGATCGCGGGCCCGACCGAGGTGCTGATCATCGCCGATGGCACGGCCCGGCCCGACTGGATCGCGGCGGACCTCATCGCCCAGGCGGAGCACGACGAAGAGGCCACCAGCTGGTGCGTGACCACCGATGCGCCGCTCGCCGACGCGCTGCCGGACGCCCTGGAGGCGGCCCTGGCGCGGGCGCCGCGCGAGGCGATCGCCCGGACCGCGCTGGACCGGCATGGCGCCATCGTGCTGGTGCCCTCGATGCGGGAGGCGATCGAGGTGACCAACCGGCGCGCACCCGAGCACGTCGAGATCATGGCGCAGGGGGCCGAGCGCATCGCGAGCAGCATCCGCCACGCCGGGGCCATTTTCCTGGGCGACGACACGCCAGAGCCGGTCGGCGACTACCTGGCCGGACCGAGCCACGTGCTGCCTACCAGTGGCACCGCCCGCTACGCCTCGCCTCTCGGGGTCTACGACTTCGTCAAGCGGACCAGCGTGATCCGCTACACGCGGGCCCGACTGACGGCCGATGCGGCGCCGCTGATCGCACTGGCCGAAGCGGAAGGACTGTACGGACACGCGCAAGCGGTCCGGGTTCGCGACACGCCGCCCGGTTATCCTTGATTCATGGCCAGCACACGTATCCGGGATGACTGCGCGCACCTCGCTCAGGGCCGGACGACACCCCTGCCGCGGCTCTGGCTGGTCCTGGGGCTCACCGGCGCCTTCATGGTGTTGGAGATCGTCGGGGGCTGGCTCAGCGGTTCACTCGCCCTCCTGGCCGACGCCGGTCACATGCTCACCGACGCCGGCGCCCTC
Organism: Gemmatimonadales bacterium; assembly: GCA_036265815.1. Taxonomy (NCBI): domain Bacteria; kingdom Pseudomonadati; phylum Gemmatimonadota; class Gemmatimonadia; order Gemmatimonadales; species Gemmatimonadales bacterium. The sequence goes on along the minus strand of DATAOI010000021.1, from coordinate 112,572 downwards.
GCCCTCGCCCTGCTCACGGCCTGGATCGCCCGGCGGCCCGCCAACGACAGCAAGACGTACGGCTACCTTCGCTGGGAGATCCTCGCGGCGCTGGTGAATGGGGCCGCGCTGTTCGGGATCGCCGGCTGGGTCGTGGTGGAGGCATTCCAGCGCATCGATCATCCGCAGCCGATCCGGAGCGGGCTGTTCCTGTCGATCGCGGCGGTGGGGCTGGTGGTGAATCTGGCCAGCCTGTGGCTGCTGCACGGGGCCCGCGCCGGCAGTCTCAACGCGCGGGGGGCCTATCTCCACGTGATGAGCGACGCGTTGGGGTCGGTGGGAGCGCTGGGTGCCGCGGCGATCATCTGGAGCACCGGGTGGACCGTGGCCGACCCGATCGCCTCCATCGCGCTCTCGCTGCTGATTCTGGTCGGCGCGTGGCGGCTGCTCCGGGAGAGCACCGCCATCCTGCTCGAGTCGGTGCCGGGTCATGTGTCCATGCCCGAGGTGCAGCGGCGGATTCTAGCCGTGCCCGGGGTCCGGGCGGCACACGATCTTCACGTCTGGACTGTCGTCAACGGGGTGGTCGCCATGAGTGGACACGCCGTCGTGCCCGATCTGGGTGCGCACCCCGGGGTGCTGGACGGGATTCGCCGCGAGATGGCTACGCTGGGCATCGGTCACGTGACCATTCAACTGGAGGTCGAGGACGAGTGTGGCGCGCTGCGGGAGGTCGCCCCCGCCGGGCACCCCCAGCCTGGCCACTTGGGACACCGCCATTGAGGTTCTTGCGGGCCGGGACGGCCTAGTCTATATATGCGCCGCGGAGGCCCGGACCCCCGGGCCTCCGCCGTTCCATCGTCCCGGGGCAAGGAACCACAGATTGATTCGTAACCTGGCCATCATCGCTCACGTCGACCACGGCAAGACCACGCTGGTGGACCAGATGCTGCGGCAGGCCGGGGCGTTCCGCGCCAACCAGCAGGTGGAGGAGCGGGTGATGGACTCGAACCCGCTGGAGCGGGAGCGGGGCATCACCATCCTGGCCAAGAATACCGCGGTGCGCTGGCAGGGCGTGAAGATCAACATCGTGGATACCCCGGGCCACGCCGACTTCGGCGGCGAGGTCGAGCGCATCCTCCGAATGGTGGACGGCGTGCTGATCCTGGTCGACGCGGCCGAGGGACCGATGCCGCAGACCCGCTTCGTCACCCGCAAGGCGCTCGCGCTGGGGCTCAGGCCCATCGTGGCGATCAACAAGATCGACCGGGCCGACGCCGAGCCGCTTCGGGTGCACGACGAAGTGCTCGGCCTGTTCATCGATTTGGAGGCGACGCCGGAGCAGCTCGACGCGCCGTTCCTCTACACCTCCAGCCGCGCGGGGACGGCCACCCTCGAGCTGGATCACCCCGGCACCGATCTCCAGCCGCTGTTCCGCACCATCCTCGATTACGTGCCTGCGCCCAAGGGTGACCCTGAGGGTCCCTTCCAGATGCTGGTCTCCACCCTGGACTTCTCCACCTTCCTCGGCCGGATCGCCATCGGCCGCATCGAGCGGGGACGGGTGCGGGTGGGAGACCAGGTGGCGCTGTTGCCGCTGGGAGAGCCGGGACTGGTGACCGACGAGACGTTCGAGCGCAATCGAGTCACCCGGTTGTACACGTTCGACGGGCTTCACCGGGTGGAGGTCGACGTGGCCGGCGCGGGTGACATCGTGGCGCTCTCCGGGTTCGAGACCATCGAGATCGGACGGACCTTTACCTCGGTGGAGGCGCCCGAGCGGCTGGCCGGGATCGCCGTCGAGGAGCCGACCATCTCGGTCGACTTCATCGTCAACAACAGCCCCTTTGCCGGACGGGAGGGCAAGTACGTCACCAGCCGCCAACTCCGTGACCGGCTCTTCCGGGAGCTGGAGCGGAACGTGGCGCTCCGGGTCGAGCCCACCGACAGCCCCGACACGCACACGGTCAGCGGCCGGGGCGAGCTGCACCTGGGCATCCTGATGGAGACGATGCGGCGGGAAGGATTCGAGTTCCAGGTGTCCCGGCCGCGGGTCATCACCAAGCTGGGGAAGGATGGAGAGCGGCTGGAGCCGTACGAGGAGCTGACGGTCGATGTGCCCGAGGAGTACATGGGCGTCGTCATGGAGAAGCTGGGGCCGCGCCGGGGCGAGATGACCGAGATGCGGAACCCCGGCCAGGGCATGGTGCGCCTCACCTTTCGTATTCCCGCCCGGGGGCTGTTCGGCTATCGCTCCGAGTTCCTGACCGACACCCGGGGCACCGGGATCATGCACCATCGGTTCCTCGACTACGGACCGTGGGCGGGCCCGCTGGCCGGGCGGAAGCGCGGCGTCCTGGTGGCGGACCGGGAGGGGAGCGTCGTGGCGTTCGCCCTCGGCAATCTGCAGGAGCGGGCCCAGATGTTCGTGACGCCCGGCGATCAGGTGTACGAGGGGATGATCGCCGGCGAGAGCTCCCGGCCGGGCGACATGGATGTGAACGTCACCAAGGAGAAGAAGCTCACCAACATGCGGACCACGGCTTCGGACGACAACGTCATCCTGGAGCCCCCCCGCCAGATCACCCTCGAGTACGCCCTCGAGTATATCGAGGAAGACGAGCTCATCGAGGTCACGCCCAGGAACATCCGGCTGCGGAAGCGGGTCCTGACCGCGAACGAGCGCAAGAAAGCTGCCCGGGCCGCCCGGGTGGCGGACGCGTCCTGAGACGCCCTGTTACACTCTCTCTGATGGCGGAGGGCATCATGTTGGCCTGGGAGACGTCGGCGGAAGCCCCGAACATGCGTCGGAAGTTCGATGAGGACGAAGACGAGTTCGAAGACGACGGGTTTGCCTTCGACGATGATGAGGACGAGGACGAAGACCTGGACGACGAGGAGGATCTCGACGACGACGAGGACTTCGACGAGGACGAGCTCGAGGAGCTCGAGGATCTGGACGAGGAGGAGGAGATGCGCTGACGACGGGCCCGCGCCGGCCACCTTGCGCCGGCGCGGGCGGTGAGGCTATTCTCCCGTCCCCGTAAGGGCCTGTAGCTCAGGTGGTTAGAGCGCACGCCTGATAAGCGTGAGGTCGGTAGTTCAACTCTACCCAGGCCCATGTGCCAACCGTTGCCCCGCCCCCCGAGCCCGCTCGGGGGCGGGGCTCGCGCTTTCCGGGGGGTCCCCGGAAAGTTGCTGCTCCGGGCCGGTCCTAATATCTTGTCAGGCCATCACTATCTCAGGCCACCCCCCCGATCCGCCACCCGCGCCCTTCTCCTGGGCAGGGTGTGTGCGTCCCGGGCCGGCCCGATCCGCAGCAGCGGTCTGGTAGGAGGACCCTCGGATGCCGCTGCACGCAGCCTACAGCCCCTTACTGGTCGTCCTCTCGGTCCTGATCGCGAGCGCCGCGTCCTATACGGCGCTCGATCTGGCGGGCCGGGTCACGGCCGCCCGCGGCCGCGGGCGCCTGCCGTGGCTCGCCGGCGGGTCTCTGGCCATGGGCGTCGGCATCTGGAGCATGCACTTCGTGGGCATGCTCGCGTTCCACTTGCCCGTACCCATCGGCTACGAGGTCGGCCGGGTGCTGCTGTCGGTACTGGTGGCGGTGGCTGCCTCGGCGCTGGCGTTGGTTGTGGTCAGTCGCCCGGAGGTGGGCCTGCTCGGCCTGGCGGTGGGCGCGCTCTGCATGGGGCCGGCGATCGCGGGGATGCACTATATCGGGATGGCCGCGCTCAACGTGCCCGCGGCGATGCGTTTCGAGCCCGTCCTGGTGACTGCCTCGGTGGCCATCGCGATCGCCGCCTCGTTCGTCGGCCTGGCGCTGGCCTACCACTTCCGCCAGGACGAGGGCGCCGGCCGGGTGGCGCGGCGCCTGGGAAGCGGATTCGTGATGGGGGTCGCCATCGCCGGCATGCACTACACCGGGATGGCGGCCGCCGACTTCACCACGCCAGGTCGCACCGGCGCGTCGCTGGGCGGCGTCCTTGCCACCCGTGAACTCGCCATCGGAGTGACCCTTGGCGCCCTCTTGATCCTCGCGCTCGGTCTGCTGGGTGCGATGGTGGATCGCTGGCTCCGCCAGCGGGGCGAGCTCGCCGAGCGGCGGCAGCAGTCCCAGAAGCTCGAGGCGATCGGGCAGCTGGCCGGTGGCATCGCGCATGACTTCAACAACCTGCTGACCGCCATCCTGGGGAATGCCGCCTTCGTGCTCGCGTCCACCCCGCCCGACGATCCCCGCCACGCCGATGTCCGCGAGATCGAGCGCGCCGCGACCCGCGCAGCGGAGCTCACCCACCAGCTCCTCGCCTTCGGCCGGAAACAGGTCCTGAGACCCACGTCCCTCGACCTCAACTCCACGCTCTCCCAGACCATGCGGATGCTCACCCGGCTGGTCGGGGAGCACATCGACATCGCGGTTGTTCCCGATCCCATCCTGTGGGAGGTCGAGGCCGACCCAGCCCAGCTGGAGCAGGTGATCGTCAACCTGGTGGTGAACGCGCGGGACGCGATGCCGGACGGCGGCAAGCTCACGATCGAGACCCAGAACGTGACGCTCCAGCCGGGGTCCACCAGCCAGCACATCGGGGCCCCCGCGGGCGACTACGTGATGATCGCCTTCACCGACACTGGAGTCGGAATGGACCCGGCCACCCAGGACCGCATCTTCGAGCCGTTCTTCACCACGAAGGCGCTGGGCAAGGGCACCGGCCTCGGACTCGCGACGGTATACGGTATCGTGCGGCAGAGTGGCGGCAGCATCTCGGTCTATAGCGAGCCGAACCGCGGCACCACCTTCAAGGTGTATCTCCCCCGAGTGCCCGAATCGGTGCCAGCGGCCAGCGAGTCGGTCGGGCCGGCCGCGAGCACCAGCGGAACGGAAACGGTTCTGGTGGTGGAGGACGAGGAGGCTGTGCGCCAGCTCGCCGCGCGCACGCTGTTCGTGCGGGGCTACACGCCGCTGGTGGCCAACACCGGGGAAGAGGCCCTCAGGCTGAGCGAGCAGCACGCGGGGCCGATCCACCTGCTCCTGACCGACGTGGTCCTGCCCCGCATGAGCGGCTCCAGGCTGGCGGAATCACTGCTGGCCGCCCGACCCGAGATTCGGGTGCTCTACATGTCCGGCTTCGCCGAGAACGCGATCGTCCACAACGGTGTGCTGCAGCCCGGCACCGATTTCATTCAGAAGCCGTTCACGCCCCATGTGCTGGCGGTCAAGCTGCGGGAAGTTCTCGCGGGCGCTTCCGCCAGGGGATAGACCACCGGCTCGTCCGCACGTTCTGTCGCACGTTCTGTATCTTCTCGTCTGTTCACATCGTACACACATGTACATCGACCGCCGAAGCGTGCGCCCGCGCGCGAGTTACCCTCAACATCCGCTCCACATCGCCGGTGTATAACCCGAAGAAAATTGAGCGCTTGAATCGATCCCACCCGACTGTAGATTGACCTCGTCCCCATCACCAATCGCCTCGAAGAGCAGGAGGTTCATCATGAGGCGGGAAGCACGCCTGAAGCTGGAGCACGGGCATCTCTATCCCGGAGTCGAGCCCGGTAGGTGGGAGTCGGCCGCCGTTCTGGGCGAGAAGGTGCTCGCCTGCCGCCTGCTGCAGCCGAGCTGCGGGTTCGTCCTGAGCGACCGGGCGCTGAACCCCGGTCATTTCGAGTTTCGTGGTGGGTCGGGTCCGAGAATTGTCGCGCCGGAGCGTCTGGTGGAGGATCCAAGGGCGACGGCGGTGGATTCGGCGCTCAGCATTACTTCCTGAGACAACCGCGTGATGCTCCGGCCGCGTCCCAGCGGCCGGAGCGGACCGGAGGGTCAGCCGACGTCCAGCCCTAGGTCCCTCCGACGCCAGGCGGCGGCGTGCACCGCGATGCGCCAGCCGTCGAACCCGCGTAGCGGCATCAGGTTCAACAGCATGAACGCGTTGACCAGGAAGATCGAGAGTGTGAGGATCAGGACCGGGGGCTCGGGCCGGGGCGCCGAGCCCCAGTAGGCCACCACCGCCTTCGCGGCGAGCATATTGGCGAGGCTCCCGGCCGCGGAGATGAAGGGAGCGCGCCACGAGCCCGCACGCCACTCGAATCGTCCGCCACCCGCCGCGGCATCCCGGTAGCCCAGCTCCTCGGCGTCCCCGTCGTGCAGCCGGACCTCTCCATGCAGCGGAAAGAGCGCCAGGCGAAGCCGGCAGCGGCCGACGGTCCCTTCCCAGAGCAGCGGCCCCTGTCCCAGCGAGATGCTCCAGACTCTGACCCCGAGCAACCGGGCCATCAGCGCATGCGCCAGCTCATGGAGCAGGAGCGCAAGCCAGGCCGCCATGAAGACCAGCAGGAGCACCCGGAGCCCGAAGGGCAGGTGCCAGTACCACCAGCGCGCCATCGCGACTAGCCAGGGCGTGTCCACATTCCCCATCGCTCACCTCCTCCGCTCGCCGACACCGTCCCGCCGATTCCGTCGCCACCTGAGTCAGAATCTACTCCTACTTCGAGCACGGCGCACTTCCCCGCAGCACAGGCGGATGGTGAGAAGGATTACCGGACGGAGCCTGGCGCTGGCACCTCACATCGTGAGCACCACCTTCTCGCAGTTGTCCCGCTTGTTCAGGAACATGTCGAACCCGCGAGGGGCTTCCTCCAGCGCCATCCGGTGGGTGACGACGAAGCTGGGATCGATCTCGCCCCGCTCGATCCGCTCCAGCAAGGGACGCATGTAGCGCTGCACGTGGCACTGCCCCGACCGGATGGTGAGCGAGCGATTCACTACCGCACCCATCGGGAACTTGTCGATGAAGCCGCCGTAGATCCCGATCACCGACACGGTGCCCCCGTTGCGGCAGGCGAGGATGGCTTCCCTGAGCGCGATCGGCCGGTCGGTCTCCAGCATGAGCGCCTGCTTGGCCCGGTCGTAGGCATAGATCGCGGCGTGGCCATGGGCCTCCATGCCGACTGCATCGATGCAGGCGTCGGGTCCCCGCCCGGCCGTCATCTCCCGCAGCGCGTCCTGGACGTCGACCTCCTCGTAATTGATGGTCGCGGCTGCCCCGGCCCGCTCCCTGGCGAGCTGGAGCCGGTAGGGGAACCGGTCGATCGCAATCACCCGCTCGGCGCCGAGCAGGTAGGCGCTGGCGATGGCGAAGAGTCCCACTGGACCCGCTCCCCACACTGCGATGACGTCGCCCGGCTGGATGCCGCACATTTCCGCTCCCATGTACCCGGTCGGGAAGATGTCGGACAGGAACAGCACCTGCTCGTCGCGCAATCCATCCGGCACCTTCAGCGGTCCGACGTCGGCGAACGGTACCCGGGCGTACTCCGCCTGACCGCCCGCGTAGCCCCCCAGCATGTGGGAGTAGCCGAACAGGCCGGCCGGCGAATGACCCCAAAGTTTCTCCGCCATCCAGGCGTTGGGATTGGAGTTCTCGCAGAGGGAGAAGAGGTCCCGCCGGCACATGGTGCACTGCCCGCAGGCGATCGGAAAGGGAACGACCACCCGGTCGCCCACCTTCAGGTTCTTCACCGATGGACCCAGCTCGACCACCTCCCCCATGAACTCGTGGCCCAGGATGTCGCCCTTCTCCATGGTGGGGACGAAGCCGTTGTAGAGATGCAGATCCGAGCCGCAGATCGCGGTGGAGGTGACCCGGACGATGGCGTCGCGGGTGTTGAGGATCTTAGGGTCGGGCACCTCCTCGACCCGCACCTTCCTCTTGTCGATCCAGCAGTTGGCTTTCATCGGTTCTCCTTCGTCTATCGCCGCATGCCGTCACAGCAGCTCGGCGGATGGTCTCGCGGGGTGCGGGCCCCGATGTACGCTGGCGTCCGAATGCACGACTTCACCCGTTTCCAGCACCTGCTTGAGGCGCCGGAGATCGCTGTCGACTTGCTGGCCGGGCTCCTCGCCGAAGAGCTTGGCGACCAGGCTGCCGAGCGCGCCGCCGGGAGGCGCGTAGCTGAACCCGACCCGGATCTCGGTGCCTCTCCCGCCCGGTGCAGCGGTGAATCGCACGCTGCCGGAGTGGGTCACGTCCGCATCTTCGGCTACCCGCCAGCTGATCAGCTCGTTCGGCCGGTCCTCGACGATCTCGGCCTCCCACTCGACCGACCGACCGGCCGGCGCCTTTGCCTTCCATCGTGACCGTCGGTTGCTGAGCACCTGCACCGACTCCAGATGCTCCATGAATTGGGGGAGGTTCTGCAGATCGCGCCAGAAGCCGTACACCTCCTCGGGCGTGCGATTGACCGTGATCGTCTTGGCCACATCGATGAGGCCAGGCGCTTGGCCTGCACGCTCTCCGGCGCGGCTCAGCTCCCGTCCGGTGATCACGTCCAGCACGGTGACCCCGGCCACCGCAGCTGCCGCCGCCGCGACGCGCCCGCGCTGGGAGTCTTCCGACCTGAGGGCGGAGCCCAGGAGGGCGAGGTCCATCAGGTCGCCAGCCACCCGGGCCCAGAGCCAGGCCGACGAGCGGGGCCGGCTCAGGATCCCGACACCGCTGACTAGCTCCCGAGCCCCGAACGCCATCAGCGTACGATGAAGACGTGCATCGTCCTCGATCCCGATCACCCGGCCCACGGCGCGCGGCGCCGCGATCTCCGCCAGTCCCAAACCCACGCTGAACCACCCCAGTCTGCGAGCGAGGCGCTCCGGCTCGTCCCGCGCCCCGGCTCTGCTTCCGTTGCCTGTATGACGCTCGCGCGTCTCGGTGCCGTCGACCTCTCGCTGCCTTTCGGCAACGGGCGCGGCATCGGTCGTCATGTCCTGTGTCGCTCCTGTCATCGAGTCCTCGAAATCGTCGAGATGGTTGCTGCACGCCACCAGGGCGGCAAGTCACATCGTGAGCCCGCTGCCCAGCATCGTGGTGGTCGGATCGAGGGGGTCCAGCGTGCGGTGGCTCGCCTGCTCCGACGGGATACCCGGGCCGCGGGGAGGAGACACATAGTGGCAGTCGCCACGAGGGGTCCGTGAGCGCGGTCACCGGAAATGCGATTCGATGACGGCCTGCGTGAGGGGAGCGCTAGGTGGGGTCGCCGGCGTGAAGCTCGTCGTTGCGGGATTCGTCGGGGAACATCAGCGAGCGTCCATGACCCCATTCCACGACCCACGACGGGGGGGTGCCGCTCTCCACTCGGCGGACCTGGACCAGGGTGCTCCCGCGATCCTGCAGCAGGCGGACGAACTTGCGGACCTGACGCGGCCAGGATGCGCGATCGGCGGAGTGGCCCATCCGCCGGCGCTTGCCACGCTGCCACAGGTAGGCCCCGGCGGAAAGGCCGGCGATGGCCAGCACGGCCAGGCGACGGAACGACACGCGTTTCGGCATGGAGGACGCAGGCGCCGCGCCCGGGGGAAGGGCGTCAACAATCATAGCGACGATTCCGATTGTGTGCCGGTGCCTTGCCGGCATGGTAGTGAGTGGCCGGTCACCTCGTCGCCCTTGTCGTAGGCTTCCGGGATCGCGAAGGAGATGGGCTTGGTGAAACGCAGGCCATGGGAAACAGGAGTAGCGCCGCCGGGGGCCAGAGCCGACCGCTATTTCTCGCCGGTGACCCCCCGGGTCCGCCGGTACAGGGATACCAGCATGCCCCCGAGATTGGCCGCCGCGCTGGCGGCCCCCACCATGATGAACCCGGTGGCGATATGCCGAAGGATGGTCAGCCGGTGAATGTCCACGATGACCAGGAGGACCTTGGTGCTCAGCAACGTAGCCGCGGCCGAGAAGCAGAGCAGCTGCGCCAGCAGGAGCGGCCGGTAGCCCAGTCCGGCGTACAGCCAGTAGAATCCCAGGACCACGAGCAGCCAGGCCAGCAGCCCGGTCTGCGAGCTGCTGCCCAGCGGCAGCTCGCCCAGGAGCGGGATGACCACCAGGGCCAGCGCGGCCAGCATGAAGAGCAATCGGAGAGCCGCGCGGCGGAGCTCCCGCACGGTGGCTTCTTCAGCGGTGTGCGCTACCGTTCCGGCCATGCTCAAATTCTCTCGTTGCGGACCTGTCACCACTAACCAAAACCGGCCGGTCCCGCAAGGGCTGGGTGAGCGGCCACTACCGCCGATCGGCTGCTCCGGGTGTTATCGTGTGGCGGCTTCAACCCGCTGGGTGTGTTTCATGGTAAGAGATGCCGCGTTCGGCCGCGAGCGCCAGGCTCGCCTCAAGCAGGAGTATGCAGCGGCATACGAGGGTATTGTCCCGGGGGTCTGGCAGCCGGCCTGGCTCCTGGCGGAGCAGCTGGCGAAATTGTCGTCGAGGAGGTCCAGCGGCCCGCTCGATCGGGCATGCGATCCGCGCCATTTCGAGTTCCGGGGCGGGCGAGGGCGGCCTCCGGAGCTCAGAGGTTCCCGGAGCCGAACGTCCGATCAACCTGGTTAACCAGCGGCAGGAATCAGTGATGCGTCCGGAGAGTGCTGTCCGGCGGCACCAGGTGGTCCGCCGTCCAGGACTCCACCTTGTACACCGTCTTCGAGGTATCCGGCCGGAGCCAATACCCGGAGCTCGTCGAATCGAAGAGCAGGGTAAGCAGCGGTGTCCCGTCGGGCCGGAGCAGGCGGACCCGCCGGTCAGGGCGCTCGAAATGTGCCGAGTCGGCCTGCGCGTCGGATGCGAAGCCCGTGGCCTCCAGGTCGCGGTAGCTCGCCAGTAGCGCGGCCACCGCCCCTGAGTCGGCAGCCGCTCCCGAGGCGAAGCTCCAGTGGCCGTGGGATCGGCGGAGTGTATACCCGCGGGTTCCGCGCGACGCGTCCACCGTGGCGATGCTCTCCGCCGGCACGGCGCCGATGCGCCGGTCTCGCCACTCCGCCCCGCTCCGGTCCAGCGCCGCCGGCATGGCCCCACGCACCAGGTACGTGACATCCTGGCCGGTGCGGCGCAGATAGATGCCGCCCAGGTCCGGGGTCCGATGGCCCACGACCAGGTCGGCCAAGGTACGGCCTTGGCCGAACATCCGCACCCGAGTGCCTCCCGCGCCATCGACCCCCAGGCCCGCATGGGAGGCACGCCGTTCCGCTACCAGCTCGCTGGCAGGCGCGGTATCGCTCAGCGCCGCAAAGAGGTCGCCCACCGCGGCGGTGGATGCGGGATGGCCGTTGGCCGTCCAGGTGCTATCCCGGCGCCGCAGGACCACCGTGTCCGCCGGCCTCGCGATCCACACGCTGTCCAGCGCTGCTCGCTTGATGGATGGCAAGGTGAACAGGTCGGCCGTGGCGGGGGCGGACTCGCGATGCCGGGCCAGCGCCGCAGCGCCCCAGAGGAGGAGCAGCACCCCGAAAAGGATGGCGATCCGGGCCAGCTGGCGGGCGCTCATGGTGCTCCTTCGGAGACCGGCACCAGTGGCTGGTACGGCTGGCGGGTGCGCCGGCGCCGCCGGATCAGGTGGGCGGCACCCACGGCCGCCACCAGCAGGGGAAGTCCGATCAGGTTGAGGTATTTCGCCGCTTCCCGCTGGGTGGCGCTGGCGAAGACCAGCGGCACCGGCCGACGATCCTTGGAGCGGATCGCGATCAGTCCCTCATCCTGGGCCAGCCAGTCGATCGCATTCAGCGTGAAGGCCAGGTTCTCCGGCGCCGAACGCACGAAGCGGTCGGTGGCGAAATCGAGACTCCCCACCACCACCGCCCGCCCCTTCGCCTTGCCCGACGGAGTGACCTGGACGGCCAGCAGCCGCCGACTCAACCCGCTCTGGGGGAAATCCTGCCCGGGATCGATCGACGTGCCGGTGGTATAGACGCCCGCGGCGTTGCTGGAGAGGAGCAGTGGAGTGACGCTTCCCTTGGGCGCGCCGGTCGTATCGACCGTGCTGGCCCAGGTGAGGACCACGGCTCCGAGATCCTGGTTGAGGGCGGAGAGCCGGGTGCTCTGGGCCCGGATGAAGAACGGATACACCTGGAGCACCCGGCCGAAGTCGCTGGGAACCGGGATCGCCTCATTGGCCACGAGGTCGTAGGCGAGATCCTGCCGGATCTGGAGCCCGAATCGCTTGAGCAGCGGGTTCCAGGCCACCGGGCGAGGGCGCGCCGATGGCGTTTCCTGGGACACCTCCATGCCGCCGCTCAGGACCAGCAGGCTCCCGCCCCGGTCCAGGAATCGCTCGACCCGGGCCAGCTGTGCCGCGGGGAGCGAATCCGGCGTGCCGGCCAGCACCAGCGCGATGACGTCGGCTGCCGGCTGGGTCGAATCCGCCAGGCTGATCGTCCGAACGTCGTAGGACTTGGCGAGCTCCTCCTGAAGCTGCTGGAAGGTTGCCTCCGGCCCCGGGGCGGCGGTCACCAGACCGAGCGCCGGCTTGTGCTGGCGGGTGAGGTTTCGGATGGAGGAGATGAGCCGGTACTCCAGGTCGTCGGTGCGCTGGACGAACGGCACCGTCTCGGTCTGGGAGCCGTGCTGGATCGCCAGTCCGAGGTAGCCCTGCTTGACCTGCAGCTCCGACTGCCCGATGACGTTGAACTGCACCGGCTGGATCCCGGCGGACTCGGCCTCCCGGCGGACCGCGTCGTCGCTGGACGGGTCTCGCTCCACCACCCGGATCCGGCCATGCCCCGCACTGCGGATGTCCCGGAGCATGTCGTCCACATCGCGCTTCATCAACGCCACCTCGGTCGGCAGCTCCGGGGTGGCGTAGACCTTGATCGTCACCAGGTCGTCCAGGCCGCCGAGGATCTTGCGGGTGGCCGGCGAGAGGGTGTACGCCTTGCCGGGCGAGAGGTCCAGGCGGCCGCCGATGTAGCTCCCCAGCAGGTTCACCACGATGAGCGAGGCCACCAGCACGCCGACCCCCGCGCGGAGCCGGCGCCGGGTGCCACCGGCCGGCGCCAGCTTCCGTCCCAGCAGGGCTCCATACGCCAGCGCGAGGAACACGCCCGCCAGCGAGAGGAAGTAGACCACGTCCCGGAGATCGATCACGCCCCGGCCAAGGCTCTCGAAGTGAGACAGCACCCCGATACGCGCCGCCACGGCGCCGATTCCCGGGGGCAGCCCGACGATCAACGGATTCAGTCCCAGCAGCACCAGCAGGAACATGAGGCCGGCCGCCAGAATGAACGCCGTGATCTGGCTTCGGGTGAGGCTGGAGGCCCAGACCCCGATGCCGGCCAGGCCCGCCGCCAGTAGCGCCGCGCCCAGGTACTGGGACAGGATGGTTCCCCACGGCAGCGCCGCGCCCAGCGAGAGTGCCAGCGGAATCGCCAGGCTGAGCGCCAGGGCGATCCAGAGAAACAGCACCGCACCGAGATACTTGCCCAGCAGCAGCTCGAGCTCGCTCAGCGGCTGGGCGAGCACGACCTCGATCTGCCCGCCCCGCAGGTCCTCCGCCAGCGACCGCATGCTCACGGCCGGAACGAAGAAGAGCAGCTCCCAGGGCAGCAGGTCGAGCATCGGCCGCAGGCTGGCTACCTGGGCCAGGTAGGCCTGCCGGAAGAAGAGGAAGGCGTTGATGGTGAGGAACACCACCAGCAGCACGTAGCCGGTCGGCAGGTCGACCAACGACTTGAGCTCGCGCCGCGCGACGATCCAGATACGCGTCATACGGGCTCCCGGTCGGTGGTGAGCTGACGGAACAGATCCTCCAGGTTGCCGGCCTCCTGGTGCAGCTCGAACAGGGTCCATCCGTCGGCCTTGGCCAGCTCGAACACCCGGGGCCGAAGATCCTCGGCGCCCGCCGTGGTCAGGGTGAGCCGAACTCGTCCATCCTCGGCTTCCCGCTGCTCCACCGTCTGCACGCCCTCCAGCCGCTGGAGCCGCTCGGCCACCCGGGTGCCGCTGGCCTCCACGGCGATCCGGGCACCGCCCTTGGCCCGCGCCAGCAGGTCATCCACCGGCCCGTCCGCCACGATACGCCCCCGGTTGATGATCAGCAGCCGGGAACAGGTGAACTGCACCTCCGGCAGGATGTGGGTGGAGAGGAGCACGGTCCGCTCCTGTCCCAGCTTCCCGATCAGCCGCCGGATTTCCACCCGCTGGTTGGGGTCGAGGCCCTCCGTGGGCTCGTCGAGCACCAGGAGATCGGGCCGGTGGAGGATGGCGGCGGCCAGCCCGACCCGCTGGCGAAATCCCTTCGACAGCTCGCCGATCGGACGGTGGAAGACCGATTCGATGCCAGTGGCCGTGACCGCCTCTTCGGTGGCGCTGCGGCGCTCGGCGCCGAGCTCGCGGAGCCGCCCCACGAAGTCCAGATACTCCGAGACCAGCATCTCGCCGTAGAGCGGGTTGTTCTCGGCGAGGTAGCCGATCCGGCGCTTGGCTTCCCGCCCGGCCTCGGCCAGTGGGGTGCCATCCATCCGGATCGACCCGGTGTCGGGCTCGAGAAACTGGGTGATCATGCGCATGGTGGTCGACTTCCCGGCGCCATTGGGGCCCAGGAAGCCGACCACCTGCCCACGATCCACCGCGAAGGAAACGTCATCGACGGCGGGCACACCGCCGAAGTGCTTGGAGACTTGGTCCAGTGCCAGGAAGGTCATGTCGGTGGCGCAGCGTCAGGGGTTTGAGACAGGCACGAGGATAATCGAGGCCGCCCCGATTCATCAAGAGTCAGGCTGCAGAGATGCGCGACCCCGACGGTCCGTCGCATGGTGGGGAGATTCCGGTCCTGACCGATTACATTCGCAGCCATCCGAGCAACACTCACCGGCGGGGGCGATGGGATCACGCGCGAGGCTGGGGACCGCGGTCTGGCTGCTGGCCGCCCCGCTCGGGGTGGCCGTCGCGCAGGCACCGCGGGCGACGGTGGGGGCCGAGCTGGGCTACTCGCGGAGCGATCTCAAGGGGGCGGACGCGACCGGGATCCAGGCCCGCCAGGGGGCGCTGACCGGGGTGTATCTGGAGGCGCCGGTGGTGGGGCGGCTGAGCCTCAGGCCGGAACTGCTGTTTGCGCTCAAAGGGGGCCGGGCCAGCACCGCGCTCCAGGCCGGCGGCACCGCCCTCCTCGACATCGAGCTGGCCTACATCGAGATGCCGATCCTGCTCAAGGTGACGCCGGTCCGGCGGCGGGTTCGCCCGGTGATCTTCGCCGGCCCCGCGCCCGCCCTGCAGATCGGCTGCGACCTGCAGGTAATCCTGCCCACCCAGACACTGAGCCGGACCTGCGATGAGGCCAGCCTGGGAGTCCGCGAGCTGGACCTGGGCCTGGTGGCCGGGGCCGGCCTCGAGATCCGCTGGCCCCAGTCCGCACTCGCGCTGGAGGCCCGCTATACCTCGGGGGTCCGCTCCATCCTCGACGCCGGGGAGGTCCACAACCGAGCCTTCGGACTGGTGCTCGGCCTCACTTTCTGATTCGAAGCGTCGACTGCTGGCGTGAAACGCCCCGCTCAGAAGAGCCAGCGACCGCCCACTTGGAACTGCCGCGGCGCCCCCAGACCGCTGCGCAGGGTGCCGTCGAAGTTGAGATACACGCTCGAACCCGTCGGGGCCAGGAAGTTGTCGCTGTTGGTCACGTTGAAGACCTCGAAAATTGCCTCGAACGTGCCCTGCGGACCGAGATTGATCGGCTTTGACGCCCGGATATCCCACGAGAAGAAGGCGTTGTCCCGGCGGATCGTGTTCCGCCTGATGATGTGGCCGTCGGGGCAGATCCGCTCGGCTTGCCCCGTCTGCGCCAGGGAGGACACGGGGACGCCGGTGCCCTGGTTGAGGGTGGCGCCGGTGGTGCCGCACTTCTCGGAGGTGGGCTGCGCCGAGTAGGCGCTGACCCGGTTGTTGAGATAGATGTCGCCGGGCAGCACGGCGAGCAGCCAGGCATTGAAGCGGTGGCGCTGGTCGCGGTCGCTCCAGTTGTATTCCGCCTGGAGCGAGTCGGCCCGGGCATAGCGGAACGTGAACGGATCGCGTTCGTTGTCATCGTCCGACTTGTCGAACGAAAGCGTGTAGTTGACCTGGAACTGGAGATGCGGGTCGAGCGTCCGACGGAGCTCTGCGGTGAAGCCGTTGTACCGCGACTTCGCGGTGCTCTGGATGACGGTCAGGTTGCCGATACCGTTGATTCCCCCGGCCCCGAGCCCGGTCCGCCACGGCAGCCCGAACACGGCGTCATTGGCGTTGAAGAACCGGGTGAGATGATCGGCCCGCGTATGGGTGTAGCTGATCGCTGCCGCCAGTCCGTGAGCCACCTCGCGCTCGAACGCCACCGTGGCGCTGAACGTGCGGGGGTTCTCGAAGTCCTTGTCGAAGACGAACACGTCGGGATCGAACGGTCCGGCTGGTGTGGACAGCAGCTCACCGTAGTTCGGCGGCGCGCCGAGGACAGGGATGAGTTCGCTGCTTCGGAAGATCGTCTGACCCCGGGAACCGTCGGTGCTTCGGCTGCTGGCCAGGTTGAGCCCCGGAATTCTGGCGTAGTACAGGCCGGCGTTGGCACGGATGACCTGCTTGCCGTCGCCACTAACGTCGTACGCGATGCCGAGTCGCGGCTGGAACATGCTGTAGTCGGACGGAATCGTGCCGGCGCCAGGAAAGGCGAAGTCGCCGGCCGAAGTCGTCACCGTCTTGCCGATGAAGGGCGCGTAGAACAGGTCGGCCTTCGGCGTGATCAGGCCGGGCTCGATCTGGGCTTCCCACCGGAGACCGTAGTTGACGGTCAGCTTCGTCTGCGGCTTCCAGCTGTCCTGCAGGAAGAGCGCGAGGTCGTGCTGGATGATCGTTTGGGTACCGGACTCCTCGAGCGTGAGCGGCGGGACGCCGGCCTGCTGGAGATACAGCACCACGGGTCCCTGGATGCGCTGGCCGGCCGGGCAGGTGCCGGTGGTCTGGGTGGAAGCCGGAGCGTTGGTGAGAGTGTCTACGCACTCTACGTACCCGTTCCCGTTGGCCACGTAGTTGAGGAACCCCTGCACCGATCCGAAGGCCATGCGCCCGTTTCCGAATCCGACGAAGGTCTGGGTCGTCGCGGTCCGGTTCCACTCACCACCCAGCTTGAAGAGGTGATTCCCCTTCACCAGCGAGACATTGTCCAGCGCCTGGAAGCGCACGTCGTGGTCCGCCACCGGGATGAAGAACGGCATGCCGAGGCGGTACTGACCGACGAAATCGATGTCGGTGTCCGGGAAGGGGCGGCCGGTTGCCGGGTTGACCGGTCCGTCGTACGGGCGCGGCCGGGCCTCGCGGGCCCACTGGAACCGGAATTCGTTGGAGAGCGAGGAAGAGAAGTTTGACGTGAGGCTTCCGTTCACCGCGTGGGAGTAGTCCTTCTCCAGGGCATTGGCACTCCGGGCCCAGGAGTCGACGTCGAACGTCCCGTTCTGCTGCCTCGAGTACGTGAAATTGTACTTGAGCGAGGCGGTGTGCTTCTGGCTCAGCCGGAAGTCGAGCTTGGCGAGGAGGGCGTTGCCGTCATTGGTACGCGCGATCGGGCCGAAGTCTCCATTCAGCGCGCCGCCGAACGCCGTATCCACGAACGCGAGCAACAGCGGGTCGATCTGTGCCTGCCGGGTCCTCTGCTTGGTCTCATCGTAGACCTGCTGGTCGTACGCCAGGAAGAAGAACGCCCTGTCGCGGACCAGCGGCCCTCCGATGGTTCCGCCGAACTGATGCTGCCGGAAATCGGGCTGGAAACCACTGGTGGCCCCGCTCGGGAAGGTATGGTTGAAGTCGGCAGAGAGGCCGTCATATTTTCCGAAGTAGTGCGCGGAGCCGTGGAATTGGTTGGTTCCCGACTTCGTGATGACGTTGATGAACCCACCGCTCGACCGGCCGAACTCCGCATTCGCGCCATCGGCCACGACCACGAAGTCCTGCACGGCATCCAGGTTGAACGTGAACGCCGGCCGCTGGCCGCCGCGCTGTTCGCCGAAGAAGGGGTTGTTGAAGTCGGCCCCGTCCACCGAGACGTTGTTGTGAATGCCTCTCTGCCCCCCGATGCTGATCTCGTCGCCGTCCGGGCCCTGCACGACTCCCACGTTGGGCGTCAGAGTGGTGTAGTTGAAGATGTTGCGGCCATTGTTGGGAAGGCCCTCGACCGCCGCCGCATCGAGGCGGGTCGATCCCTCCGATTTGGTCACATCCACCGGCGGGGACTCGGCGACAGTCGTGAGCTCCTGCAGCTGCACCGCTTGAGGGGCCAGCGAGAGTGGCAGGTCGACCGTCTCACCCAGCCGGACCCCCACCCCGTTTCGCTCCGATGGCTTGAAGCCGAGCGCGCGCGCCGAGACGTCGTAGGTCCCTACCCGGAGCAGGGTTCCCGCGAACACTCCCAGTTCGTTGGTGGTCAGCACTCGCTCGGCGTTGGTCTCCACGTTTCGCAGTCTCACGACGGCGCCGGCCAGCGGCGCGCCCGAGGAGGAGTCGCTTACGACGCCGCGGATGACGCCGGTGGTGGCCTGGGCCTGGGCGTGCAGTTGGCTCGACAGGACGGGGAGCGCGAGACCCAGCAGCAGTCGCGCGGATGCGCGGATCGGACGAAGCAACGGCATCGGCAATCTCTCTCTTTCGCGGGCGGCCGGCTCACGCGTACCGGACCTGCCCGGGCGGCCGGAGGAATGGGAGCAGCGGGGATTGTCGGATCGGACGGGGATAGCATACCGCGCAGATGGACCGGTCGCAAGACGCCCGAGGGTCACGGTGGCGGGGCGCGCAGCGAGGGATAGAACTGCACGAAGACGTTGTCGCGCGCGGCGTGTGCGGCGTGACATTGGCGGCAACGCTCGGGCGGAAACGCGCGCGCCGTGGCCCGAGCCGGTCCTGGCCGGTGGGCCCGGCGCTCGGGGTTGGCGGTGCCTTGCTGGTCACCCGCCTCATGGCCGACCTGCTCTACGGCGTCCACGCTACCGACCCGCTCACCTTTGCCGCCATGATCCTGGTCCTTCTTCTGGTGGCCGCGGCGGCCTGTCTGGTGCCCGCCCGCCAGGCCACCTCAGTCGACCCAATGGTCGCGCTCCGCAGCACTTAGCCCGTCCGGGCCGCTGCCCGCCCGTTCGGTGTGTGGCCTGTCACAGACTGGCTGCCTGCCGCAGTGGAGGTTAGGACCGTCCCCTGATCACTCGTGCCGAGGGGTTGGTCGAACCTGCGGACAGAGCCATGACCCAGAGCAGCATCACGCAGGGTTCCGACAGCCTGCGATCCCTCGCCGCAGCAGCCTTCACCCGGGCCGCCACGGACTGGGGCCGCGCGGGGGCCGGCGTCCGCGGGCCACTCCTGACCGTCGCCGTGGCCGTCGTCCTGGACGTGCTTGCACGCCAGGGAACGGCGCTCATTCACCCGTTCCCACTGCTGCTTCTCACCATCGTGTGTGCGGCGTACTGGGGTGGACTGTGGCCCGCCATGGTGAGCGCGGTGGTGACCACCGTGTACGCGGCGCACTTCTTTTCCCAGACCCGCCCCGCGCTCCATTACACGTCCTCCGGAATGATCAGTCTCCTCGCGGTCGGCGCCAGCTCGTCCGCCATAGCGGCAGTGGTGGCCCGGCTGCGCACCAAGGCCAACCGCGCCGAGGAGATCCCGCTCACCCAGAAGGAAGCCGAGGCGCTCGACCGTCGGTTGTCCTTTCTCGAGCAGGTGGGTGAGCGTCTCGCCTCCTCGCTGGAATACGAGGTGACGCTGCGTGACCTGGCGCGCCTCATTGTCTCCGGCCTGGCGGATTGGTGCACCATCCACGTGGCCACCGAGCAGGGCATGCTGCAGTTCGTGGCGGCGGCGCACCGGGACCCCGCCCGGGATCTGGTGGTCCGCGCACTCTGCGAGTACGGCGTTCGGGGCCTTCCCTTGGGCGAGCCCGGCGCCACCTCTGACGTGACCGAGGTCAGCGAAGAGCTGCTCCGCCAACGGGCGGAGGATGCCGAGCACCTCAAGCTATACCGGGCTCTGGCGCCGGCCTGGGTGCTTCGTGTCCCGCTGCACGCCCGAGGCCGGACGCTCGGCGTCCTCACCCTGGTCATCAGCAGCGAGTCGGGCCGGCGCTTCGAGCCGGACGACGTCAGATTCGTCGAGGAGCTCGCCGCACGCTCGGCGCTCGCGGTCGACAATGCGTATCTCCACCGGGAAGCCGTCGAGGCCGACCGGAGGTACCGTCTCCTGTTCGACGCCAACCCGCAGCCGATGTGGGTCTTCGACGTGGAGACCTTGGTCTTCCTCGCCGTCAACGACGCAGCCATCCGCCACTACGGCTACTCGCGAGACGAATTTCTCCAGATGTCCATCATGGACATCCTGCACCAGGAGGACGCGCCCGGGCTGGCGGGCTCGCTGGAGCGCGGGCCGCAACGAGAAGGGATCGCCCTGGCCCAGCACCAGCGGAAGGATGGCTCCATCGTCGACATGGAGATCGTCTCGCACGCGCTGGAGGTGGATGGTCATCAGGCCCGCCTCGTGCTGGCCACCGACATCACCGAGCGGACCCGGACCCGGGCCGCGTTGCACCAGAGCGAGGAGCAGCTCCGTCACGCCCAGCGGATGGACGCGGTCGGCCGGATCGCCAGCGGCGTGGCCCACGACTTCAACAACATCCTGACCACGGTGCGCGGCTTCGGGGAGATGTTGTTGCGGGATCTGGATCCGGCAGATCGGCGGCGGGCGGACGTCGATCGGATCTGTCAGGCGGCAGACCGCGGCGCGCTGCTGACCCGGCAGCTTCTCTCCTTCGGCCGGCGACAGGCCCTGCAGCCGCGGCCGACCAGCCTGAACGAGCTGCTCCGGGGCATGCAGGGGTTCGTCCAGCGCCTGATGGGCGCCGACATCCGGGTGAGTCTGCGGCTGATTCCCGGAGCGGCGAAGGTCCGGATCGATCCGGGCCAATTGGAGCAGCTGGTGGTCAATCTCATCCTCAGCGCGCGCGACGCCATGCCGTCAGGCGGGACGCTCACGATTGAGACCTCCGAGCGTCAGATCAGCCGCGCCGGGCGGGGACGCCACGTCCGCCCCGGCCGGTACGTCGTGCTCGCCATCTCCGACACCGGCAGCGAGCTCGACCCCGACTCGCTGCCTCAGGCGTTCGAGGTCGAGCCCAGCCATGGCCAGGGACGCCGCGCCGGACTGGGGCTCTCGCTGGTCTACGGAATCGTCCGGCAGAACGGCGGTGCCGTGCGGGTCACCAGCGAGTCGGAAGAGGGGACCATGGTGAAGATCTATCTCCCCTTGCACGACGAGGAGGACGATCTCGGGGCAGTGGGCGAGGATGCGTCCCTCGACGGGACCGAGACCGTGCTGGTCGTCGAGGACGAGGAGGCGGTCCGGGAGCTCTTGCGGAAGATCCTGCACGATCACGGATACAGCGTCCTTGAGGCGGCCCACGGACGCGAGGCGCTCCTGCTGGCCCAACGCTACCAGCAGCCGATCCATGTCCTGGTCACGGACGTAGTGATGCCGGAGATGGGAGGGAGGGAGCTGGTCGAGGCGCTCACGCCACTCTATCCCGAGATCCGCGTGCTGTATGTCTCGGGGTACACCGACGACGAGGTGCTGCGCCGTGGGGTGAGCGACGTGGAACTGATCCACAAGCCGTTCACCGCGGATGAGTTGTTGCGGAAGGTCCGGGGGTTGCTCGACGTCGCGCGGCGCTGAGCCTCGGACTCAGCGGACGCGCGGCTGCAGGTTGCGGAGGATCTCGGGACCGACCTCGCCCTGCAGGTGTAGCAGGACGTCGCCGGTGATCCAGGTATTGGACGAGGCACGCGTCGGCGAGGTCTGGCCGGGCCGCAACCGCTGCTGGTCGAGCACGATCATCCGGCCCTGAGCATCCTGGTACACCACTCGCACCACCGGACGGGTGGTATCCGCTCCTGGTGAAAGGCTGCCTTGGGCCAGCCCCATGAACGAGGGATTCAACCCCTCGATCACGTGCGCCGGGCCGCCGAGCTGCCGCGCGGCCTCATCCAGACCAATTCGGAGATAGATGCGCGACCGCTGCTCCAGCGTGGGCGGCGGAGCGGGAGCTGCTGGCGGCGGCGCCTGCTCAGCCGGCCGGGCGCTCCGGCGCGCCTGGGCGTCGAGCGCCGCCGTGGCGGCGGCCGCCCGGGACCGCAGCCGCTCCCGGTCCAACTCAGCCAAGGCCTCCGACGCACGGGCCCGGATCACCGCAGGATCCTCCCGTCCGGTCGTGGCCGAGTCGCCGGAAGCGGAGGATTCCGCCGGCTCGCTGTCGGATGTCGACTCCGGTTCGGCGGCCTGCTGGAGCTCATCCCTGGGCGTCTCCGCTTTGGGAGCGGCCGCCTGCTTTTCCGCCGGCTTCGCCGGCTTGGGAGCGTTGGTCTTGGCGACCGGGGCCGGAGCTGGCGCGGCCGGCGGTCTGGCCGAGTCGCGACGCGGGGTGCCGGTCTGAGCCGCCGCCGCCGAGTCTGGACGGGGCGTCTCCTCGGTGCTGACCACGGCATTCGATGGCGCGGCCGCACGCTCGGTGGCGACGGTGGCGGCTCCCCGAGCGGGCGCGCCGCTCCGCAGCTGACTCACCATGAATCCCAGGCCAACCGCCACCGCGATCGTTGCCGCCCATCCCATGCCGTGGAGCCACCGCTGCTTGAGCTCGATGGTGTCGGGATTGTCCGGAATGAGCAGAACCGGCGGCTCTTCCCACGCGCCTGGCCGCGGCGGGGGTGGTGGGAGCGGGCGATTGGGGGCGCGGGCGGGCGCCTCCCGAGGCGGCTGAGACACGTCCTGTGCCAGTACGGTCCGGGGGCCTATCGAGGGCGCAGGACGTCCAGGCGTATGTGGCAGATCCACACTGCCGAGCAGCCGGTCGGCTTCCGTCATGAACTCGCGGATGTCTTTAAGACGCGACCCGCAGCTGGCGCAGCCTCCCAGGTGGGCCTGGATTTCCAGGACCTCGGTACCTTCGAGCTCGCCATCCAGCAACGCGTGCAGCGTGCCTTCGTCAAGATGCGGCATACTTCCCTCGTTCCTGCGCCCGGTACGCCTCGACCAATCGCCGCCGGGCCCGGGCGAGCGTGGTGCCGACCGCGCCCTTGGCCAGCCCCAGCGTCGCGGCGATCTCGTCGTAACTGAATCCCTCGGCCTTGAGCAGCAGCGCCTCGCGGTCCCGCTCGTTCAGTGCCGCGAGCGCCGAGCGAACCCGGGCCGCGCTTTCGTTCCGCTCCAGGTCCACATCGGGCCCCGCGGCGGGCCCATCGCTCTCCGACCTGAGCAGCTCCAGCCGGCGGCCCCGGGTGACCGCGCGCCGCCCGTCCTCCCGCACCAGGTTGAGCGCCACCGCGAAGAGCCACGGCCGGGGGTTGTCCGGCGGCGCCGACACGGCCCGGGCGAAGGTCTCCTGCGCCAGGTCCTCCGCCCGATCGCGGTCGCCGGTCCGGCGGTAGAGCATCCGGACCAGCGAGGCGTAGTATTGCTCGAACAAAACGGTGAGGTCGGCCGTCATGTACCCCTGAAGTTGCGGAGAAAGGCCTGCCGCTGCCCCAGACCCCAGGTTTCCCGAGGACCTGACTCGACGCCGCTCCGGCGCCCGGTGATTACGGTCGGGCGGCTCACGGACACCAAGAGTGCAATTTCCGGCAACATTCACACCAACCCGAAATATGTCTGGGTCAAGGCGGCGAATGCCGTGACTGGGATCCTACCGGGCTACGGCAGGTCAGTCTAGATCTTGCGTGCCACGGACCCAATCCGACGCTGACCGTTGTTCCTTAACGGATTATGAGTTCCTTAACGGATTATGAGTAAGGAACTTAGCATTCCTGATGCGGGACGCCTGCCGTTGCCCCGAAGCCCCGGGCCCCCTTGATCCGACACCGTCGCTGCCCCGGAGCCGGCCAGACGGACATCAACGGCTGGAGATGTCCAGCCGGTCGGGAGTTGCACGGTCAGATCATTTCGTCACTCGCCTCGCCCGTTCCGGCCGGCATGGACGGTCGTGTTCGCGCGGCCTGCGGCAAGTACATCCGGAGGCTGCTCCCGCCATCGGGGTGTCTCTCGGTTCTGAGGAAGCCCCCGAAACGGTGAATGAGGGCTGTGGTCGAGGATGGAAACCGTCGAGGGGTGCGGCTGGGCGCCGGCTCACCCTGCCGCATGTCATGCAGGGCAAGGCGCACGAATGAGTCGACCGCGGGGTGGTCCTGGCGCCTCACCTCCGCGGCTTCCGGCGGAATATTGCTGGTCTCCACCAGGAGGCAGGCGCCCGCCGGCAACGCTTCCAGCGCCCCGGCGAGCAGGTCGCGGACCACCCGCTCCAGCTGATCCGCGTCGACCCGGACCGGGGCCAGCGCCGGATCGAGGCTGGCCGCGCACAGCGGCGAGCCGCCGGCGGTGGAGCGGGTGCGGGTGATGGTTCGCCAGACCAGAGCGTTGAAGTCGATCGCGCGGGAGCGAAGGCCTGCCGCCACGCCTTGGGCCGCGTCGGGGGGTGGCTTCCGGCGCTCCGCCTTCCGAGTCGGACGCCCCATGCCTAGGACGAGCCTTGGAAGGATGAAGGTGACGTCTCGACGACGTGCCTGAGTACGGCCACGAGATCGCCGGGGAGGAACGGCTTCTGGAGGAAAGCCACCGGCCCGGGCCCGCCTTCCAGAAACTGCGGGGCCACTTCCTGCTCGGTATAGCCGCTCATCAGCACCACCGGCAGGCGCGGCTGCACGGCTCGGAGCCGCCGGAAGGTCTCTGGTCCGCCCATCCGTGGCATCGAGAGGTCGAGCAGGACGGCGGCGAGCTCTTCGGCGCGGGCGGCCACGATCTTGAGTGCCTCGCGCCCATCCTCCGCCGCGAGGACCTGAAATCCCAGTCCCGTGAGCATCCGCTCGGCAACCACGCGGACCCCCTCCTCGTCCTCCACGATCAGGAGGGTGCCCTTGCCGCGCCAATCGTTGGGGGCGAACGCCGGCGTATCCGCCGCGTCAGCTTCGACGTGAGCCGCCGGGAAGAGCACCCGGAAGGCTGTCCCTTCGCCCGGTGCGGTACGGATGCGGATCAGCCCATGGTGGGCCTCGACAATCCCCATCACCGCGGCGAGCCCCAGGCCGCGGCCGGCGAACTTGGTGGAGAAGAAGGGGTCGAAGATCCGCTGGAGCGTCTCCGAAGCCATGCCGATCCCGGTGTCCGCGACCTCGAGGTATACGAACTCGCCGCTGGCCTCGGGCTCCTCCACCAGAACGGTGCCGGTACGGAGAGTGATCGTTCCGGGATTATCGCCCAGCGCGTCCGAGGCGTTGGTGAGGAGGTTCATGAGGATTTGACGGATCTGGGTCTCGTCGGCGCTGACGGCGGGAATGTCGGGGTCGAGCTCCCACACGAGGGTCGCCTGCCGGGCGATCGCGGTGCGGAGCAGGGTAGCCATCTCCCGGACTTCCCGCGAAAGGTCGAGGTGGCGGAGCACGAACGCGCCCTTGCCCGAGTACGCCAGCAGCTGGCGGGTCAGGTCGGTGGCCCGGCGGGCCGCGCGGATCACCTCGTCCAGCGTCTCCAGCGCGGGGGAATCGGGGGGCAGGTGGTTTCGGGCGAGGTCGGCGTTTCCCAGCACGACGTGAAGCAGATTGTTGAAGTCGTGGGCGATGCCGCCCGCCAGCACCCCGATGCTCTCCAGCTTCTGGACGTGTCGCGACTGGGCCGCGCTCGCCTCCGCCGCCCGCCGTGCGGCCTGCTCGCGGGCGAGCAGCTCTTCGGTCAGACGCTGCGCCGCGGCCAGGTCACAAGTGCGGGCCTCGACCCGTTGTTCGAGCTCTTCGTTGAGCGTGCGGATCTCCGCCTCCAAGCGGCGCTGGGCGGTCACGTCGCGCACCAGCCAGCGGAGGCCAACGGCGCCGCCCTGCGGTGCGCGAGCCACCGAGAGGGTCACCGCCGTCTCGATCGGCGCCGCGTCGCGGGGCAGCAGGGTGAGGGTGAGGTCGTGAGGGGCCGGCTCGGAGCGCAGCTTGCTGAGCTCGGAGCGAAACCTGCCGCGGTCGTGCATGGCCACGTAGCTGGCCAGCGCCTTGCCCGGGATGAACCGGGGGTCGATCCGCAGCATGCGAGAGGCCGACAGGTTGGCTTCCTGTACGATGCCGGAGAGATCGGTGAAGAAGTAGGCGTCCGGGGCGAAATTGAACAGCTCGTGGTACCGGCGCCGCTGCTCGCCCAGCGCGTCGCGAGCCTCCTCCAGGGCCTGGTTCTGCTGCCGAAGCTCCTCCTCCGTGACCCCCAACTCCTCCGCGGCCACCAGGAGATCCTCCAGGAGCGCGGCCGGTAGCTGCCCTGCAGCCGTATTCTCCACGCGGCGGCGAAACGCCGCGATACGCTCGGCGAACTCGTCGATCTTCATGGTACCCTCCCACCCACGGCAGACCACCGCGGGGCCCTCACCCTTCCACCTCGTCCATCAGGAGAATGACGCCACGCACGTCGGGGAGACCGGCCGTCAGTGGGGTACAGGTCACCCGCACCTGGATCGCTCTTCCCCGGCGATTGGTGGCCTGGACCAGCACCTGCAGGTGCTCGCTCTCACCCTGGAGACACGCGCGGATCGGTGCCCGGAGCTGCTCGACCGGGAGTCCGCTGTCGAGATTCAGGAAATTGCGCTGCAGCACCTCCTCCGGCCGGAGTCCCCACATCTCCTCCGCGTGGTGATTCCACTTGCGGACATGAAGATCCTGATCCACCACGACGACCCCGCTCCTGAGCCCCCGGAGAATCGATTCCAAGAAGGCGTTCAAGTCGGCCATCTCGTCCCCGCGCTCGCGGGACTCCTCGTTCAGAGCCTGCAGCTCTTCATTGGTGGACTGGAGCTCCTCGTTCATCGTCTCCAGCTCCTCGTTGGTCGACTGGAGCTCCTCGTTGGTCGTCTCCAGCTCCTCCACCGTGGACTGCAGCTCCTCATTGGTGGTCTCCAGCTCCTCGTTGGTCGATTGCAGCTCCTCGAGCGCCGTCTGCAGCTCCTGCTGGATCCGCTGCACCTCCCCCTGGAGCTGGCGTTCCCGGGTGACGTCGCTGAAGAACAGCGACGCGCCGGCGAACCCGCCCGCGCCATCCGAGATCGGCACGACGAGGAGATCGACGTAGATCTCGCTATCCCCCGGGACGAACCACCGCCCATCGCTCATCCCGACCGACCGGCCGTCCGCAAAGGCCCGCTCCAGACAGGAGCGCAGCTCGAACGGCCGGTAGGAGAGCTCCAGGTCTTTGAGCGGGCGGCCCAGATCCCGGGTGCCGAGCCCGAAGAGGGCGCGGAGCCGCTGATTGGCATGGACCACCGTGGCCTGTCGGTCCACGATCAGCTGCGCCACCGGCCCTATCTCTGCCGCCGTCTCACGCAGTCGCCAGTCCTGGCCACCGGTGCCTCCCTCGCCGGTGCGCGCGGCCGGCGTGACGGGGCGCTCGGCCAAGGGGAAGCGCTCGAGTTTGGTGAAGAGGCGGCGCTTGGAGTCCAGGGTGCTGAAGGTGGCCGCATGGCTCAGCAGGGTCTCGGCTTTGCCGAGGCAGAGGGTCCCGCCCGGCGCCAGGGCGAAGTGGAAGCGGCTCACGATCCTGCCCTGTGCCTCGGCATTGAAGTACATCAGCACGTTGCGACAGAGCAGCAGGTTGACCCGAGAGATGGGCGCATCCTGAATCAGGTCGTGGCGGCCGAAGATGACCGACCGTCTGAGGTCTTTCCCGACGGTGTAGCGGTCCTCGTGTCGATCGAAGTATTTGGCCACCAGCTCGGGCGCCACGTTCTCCAGGGCGCGCTCTGGATACACCGCCAACCGCGCCTCGTTCAGGGCCTCCTCGTCCACATCCGTGGCGTAGATCTTCACCCGGTCGCGAAGCTGATCGAGGCCAAACCGCTCCGCCAGGAGCATGGCGATGCTGTAGGCCTCTTCGCCTGAGGCACATCCCGCACTCCAGATCCGGAGCGGGTCGGCCGAATCCGGCGAGGCGCTCAGCTCGGCAAGAAGGTGGGAGCCCAGGTACTCCCAGACCGGCGGGTCGCGGAAGAAGGTGGTGACGTTGATCAGGATGGTGTTGAAGAGGCGGGTGAACTCCTCGGGAACGACCTCCAGGAAATCCTGGTAGTTGGCGTACCCGGCGGCGCCCACGTTCTGCATGCGGACATTGATCCGGCGCATCAGGCTGGTCCGCTTGTAGGCGGTGAAGTCGAAGCCCCGATTCTGCTTGAGATAGAGCAGCAGGGCGTCGAACTCCCGCTCCGCCTCAGGCGGCACGGAGCCGGGGGCCGGGGCGGCCGGATCGCCGGTCTGGGTCATACGGGGACGCGCGCGGGATTCCGGGACATCATCCGTGTCTACCGGACCCGCTGGTCTCACGGGCGGGCCGGCGCGCCAGCTCGGCGTCCGCGGGGTCTACCGGAGGGGCACTGACTCCCTCGAGCAGGAGGGCGCGGATCTCGGACGACCCGCGATCGGCGTCCTCGATCGACTGCTCGAATCGCTTGGCCGAGCGCAGCATTCCGCGGCGGCGGGTGCGTCGCGCCAGGTGGCGGGCGAGCTCGGCCTTCTCCTCCAGCGCCCGCACGGCGGCCCAGAGGGCGGACTCGAGGCGCTGGGCCTGGCCCGCGACCAGGGAGTCCTCGCTGTAGCCATGCCCCACGTGGCAGCGGTAATGAAGGAACCCGCCGTCCTCCGATTCCCAGAGGAGGCCGCCGCACTCGGGGCAGGTCAGACCGGACGGCTTCCCGGGGGGCTTGTCCCCAGCCAGCGACCTGGTTCCAGTGGCAGCGGGATCGGGCGGATCGAGCGGCGCGAGCGGATCGGTCCGACCGGCGTGCGCCGCCGGCTCGCGGCTCAATTGGACGATCAGCGGGGCGATGCGTGAGACCGGCTCCACATGATCCACTCCGACTTCCTGGATGGCGCTGTTCGGCATACTGGGGTGGAGCGCCTCGGCCGGATCCTGCACCACGGCCACACCGTGGTGACGCTTGATGGCGAGCAGCCCGTCGGTGCCATCATCGAGGGTGCCGGAGAGCAGAACGCCGACCACTCGATCGGCGTAGGTGCGTGCCGCCGTGCGGAAGAGCGGGTCGATGGCCGGCCGGTGATTATGCTCGCGCGGACCGGTGCTCAGATGGACGCGTCCCGCCTCGAGCAGCATGTGCCGGTTCGGGGGTGCCACATAGATTCGACCGGGAACCACGGGCTCGCCATCCTCGGCATGCTCCGCAGGCAGCGGTCCAGCGCGGCCAAGAATGCCGGGGAGCGCGCTGATGCTGTTGGCGGGAAAGTGATGGACGATGAAGATCGCTGCGGGCAGCTCTAGCGGGAACTCCGCCACCAGCCGGATCACGGGCTCCAAGCCGCCGGCCGAGAAGCCGATGACGACGATATCATGCCCGGACGCCGTGGAGCCCGTCGTGCCAGAGCCGCTCATTGTGGGCCTGCTGATTCTCTCTCGGGTCTTCGACTGCCGCCGGCCCGTGATACGCCGCGCCTGGCAATCTCATAAAGTGATAATAGCGCTTGCACCGAACACGCGCAAAACCTGAGCGGCCAATCACATGTGATCTGCGTCACGGCCCGCCCGCAGGTCTCGGCCACGTGGCGGGCGGCCCCCGCGGCGGATATCTTTTCCGAAGCTCCGGCGTCCATGGAGGATCGCATGCCGACCGACACGCTGGCCGCCCCGGCCACGTCCAGCGACACCTTCCCGATCAACGGCACCGACTACATCGAATTCTGGGTCGGCAACGCCAAGCAGGCCAGCCACTACTATCGCTCGGCCTTCGGCTTCCAGCTCCTGGCCTACCGAGGTCCGGAGACCGGGACCCGCGACCGGGCCAGCTACCTGCTCCAGCAGAACAAGGTACGCCTCCTGCTCACTACGGCGGTCTCGCCGGAGCACGAGATCGCGGCCCACGTGCATCGGCACGGCGACGGCGTCCGGGACATCGCGCTCTGGGTGGACGATGCCCGCGAGGCGTTCGCCGCCGCGGTGGAGCGGGGCGCCACGCCGGTGCAGGAGCCGGCCACCCTGAAGGACCGCGATGGCGAGGTGATCATCGCGGCGATCGGCACCTACGGCGACACCGTGCACAGCCTGGTGGAGCGGCGGAACTACCGGGGTCCCTTTCTCCCCGGGTTCCAACCGGTCGACAGCGCGTTCGCGCCCCAGCCGATCGGACTGCTCCACGTGGACCACTGCGTCGGGAACGTGGAACTCGGCGCGATGAACAAGTGGGTCACCTTCTATCAGGAGGTGATGGGGTTCCGCAACCTGATCTCTTTCGACGACAAGGACATCTCGACCGAGTACAGCTCGCTCATGTCCAAGGTCGTAGCCAGCGGCGACGACCGGATCAAGTTCCCCATCAACGAGCCGGCCGCCGGACGCAAGAAGTCGCAGATCGACGAGTATCTGGAGTTCTATCGCGGGCCCGGTGTTCAGCACCTGGCCATCGCCACGGGCGACATCGTCCGCACCGTCACCGCCCTCCGAGACCGCGGGGTGGAATTCCTCCGAGTGCCGACGGCCTACTACGACACGCTGTTGGAGCGGGTCGGACGGATTGATGAAGACCTGGAGCCGCTCAAGGAGCTCGGCATCCTGGTCGACCGCGACGACGAAGGGTATCTGCTCCAGATCTTCACCAAGCCGGTGCAGGACCGGCCGACGGTGTTTTACGAGATCATCCAGCGGAAGGGTGCCAGGAGCTTCGGCAAGGGCAACTTCAAGGCGCTGTTCGAGGCGATCGAGCGGGAGCAGGCGCTGCGGGGGAATTTGTGAGGGAGGGTGGGGCAAGGTGAGGCAGGGCCCCACCTTGCCCACCCTATCTATCGAGGAAACGCACGATGCCGATCTATCATACCATGGGTCAGATCCCCCGCAAGCGGCACATCGCGTTCCGCCGGCCGGACGGCGGACTCTATGCGGAGGAGCTCATGGGCCACGAGGGGTTCACCGGCACCTCGTCGCTGCTCTACCACACCCATCCGCCTACCACGGTGAAGTCGGTGCGCCGACTTCGGGAGACGGCCTACGAGGCCGACCCCGATCAGACGCTGCGACACCGGCACTTCCGGACCTCGCGGGTGAAGCAGGGGGGCAGCCCCACGCTGGACCGGATCCCGCTGCTGTTTAATCAGGACGTGGCGATGCTCTACGTGGAGCCGGATGAGAACGACGCGCACTTCTACCGCAACGCCCAGGCCGACGAGCTGGTGTACGTAAGCAAGGGAAGCGGAACGTTGGAGACGGTCTTCGGTGACTTGCCCTACGGAGAAGGCGACTACCTGGTCATCCACCGCGGCATTCTCCATCGCTGGCGCCTGGACCTCGCGGGCCCTGCCACCAAGCTGCTCATCATGGAGAGCCGCGGCCACGTGCGCTGGCCCAAGCGCTACCGTAACGAGTTCGGCCAGCTGATCGAAGGCGCACCCTACAGCGAGCGGGACATCCGCCGCCCGGCCACGCTCCGGACCCATGACGAGCAAGGCGACTTCCCCATCCTGGTGAAGCAGTACGACGGCCTCAACGAGGTCATTCTCGACCATCACCCGTTCGACGTGGTCGGCTGGGATGGCTACTTCTATCCCTGGGCGTTCAACATCATGGATTTCGAGCCGATCGTGGGGCGGGTGCACCAGCCGCCGCCGGTGCACCAGACCTTCCAGGGCGATGGGTTCGTGGTCTGCAGCTTCTGTCCCCGGCCGTACGATTTCCACCCGGAGGCGGTGCCGGCGCCGTACAACCACAGCAACGTCGACTCGGACGAGGTGCTCTACTATGCCTCGAGCGAGTTCATGAGCCGGACAGGGATCGAGTTCGGCAGCATCACCCATCATCCCGACGGCATACCTCACGGTCCGCATCCGGGGCGGGCGGAGGCGAGCATCGGGGCCAAGTACACCGACGAGCTGGCCGTCATGATGGACAGCTTCCGGCCGCTCAAGGTGGCCAAGACGGCGGTGGCGATCGAGGATCCGGCCTATCACCGTTCCTGGCTCGACGCCCAGCACGCCCAGTTCAATCCGCCGACCTCGTGAGCTGATGACCCAGCCGCTCTGGACGCCGGGACCGGAGCGGGTCGCTGCGGCGCAGGTCACGGCATTCATCGAGCGGGTGCGGCGGGAGTCGCCGCCGGGCTCCGAGGGCGTCCACGATTTCGGCACGCTGTATCGCTGGTCGGTCGACCGTCCCGCTGCCTTCTGGGCCGGGGTGTGGCGTCATTGCGGGGTCCTGGCCGTGGAGCGGCCCGGCCTCCCCCCATGGGACGAGGTTCTGGTGGGTGGGGACCGGATGGCGCCGCCCGATCCCCAGCTGGGTCCACGCTGGTTCACTGGTGCCCGTCTCAATTTCGCGGAGAACCTGCTCCGCCATGAGGACGATCGGCCGGCCCTGGTCTTCTGGAACGAGCAGGGCCCCGGGAAGCGGCTGAGCTTCCGCGAGCTGCGAGCGGAAGTGGGGGCCTCGGCCGGCGCCTTGCGGAGGCTTGGTGTCGCGCCGGGCGACCGGGTAGCCGGGTTCCTCCCCAACCTTCCCGAGACCGTGATCGCGATGCTGGCCGCCACCAGCATCGGCGCGGTATGGTCCTCCTGCTCTCCCGACTTTGGGGTCACCGGCGTGCTGGACCGCTTCGGCCAGATCCGCCCGCGCGTGCTCTTCTGCGCCGATGGGTACCGCTACGCGGGCAAGGAGATCGACTCGCTCGGGCGGGTGCGCGAGGTCCGGGCCCGGATTCCGGAGATCGAGCGCGTCGTGGTCGTGCCATACCTCCACCATGCTCCCGACTTGGACGGGCTCCCCGGTGCGGTGGTGTGGGAGGACTTCGTCGGGCCCCACCGCGGCGCCGAGCTCGAGTTCGCCCGGCTGCCCTTCGATCACCCGCTCTACATCATGTATTCGTCCGGCACCACCGGACTGCCCAAGTGCATGATTCACGGCGCCGGCGGGACCCTGCTCCAGCATCTGAAGGAGCTGGTGCTGCATACCGACCTCACTCCGGCCGATCGGATCTTCTTCTTCACGACCTGTGGCTGGATGATGTGGAATTGGCTGGTCTCCAGTC
Organism: Gemmatimonadales bacterium; assembly: GCA_036265815.1. Lineage (NCBI taxonomy): Bacteria > Pseudomonadati > Gemmatimonadota > Gemmatimonadia > Gemmatimonadales > Gemmatimonadales bacterium. The sequence continues at coordinate 79,776 of DATAOI010000021.1, read as the reverse complement.
TGGCGGTGGGCGCCACGGTAGTGCTGTTCGACGGTGCTGCGCTCAGCCCTCCCGCTATCCTGTGGGAGATGGCGGCCACGGAGCGGGTGACGGTGTTCGGGACCAGCGCCAAGTACCTGGCGATGGCCGAGAAGGAGGGTCTCGAGCCGACGCGAACGCACGACCTGTCGGCCCTTCGGGCCATCCTGTCCACCGGCAGCCCGTTGGCCGGTCACAGCTACGACTACGCCTACAGCCGGATAAAGCAGGACCTTCATCTCGCGAGCGTCAGCGGCGGCACCGACATCATCTCCTGTTTCGCCCTGGGCAATCCGATCGGTCCGGTCTGGCGCGGCGAGCTGCAGGCCCGCGGGCTGGGCATGGCGGTCGAGGTGTTCGATCCGAACGGTCACGCGACCCACGGGCAGGAAGGGGAGCTGGTTTGCACTCGTCCCTTTCCGAGCATGCCGGTGGCGTTCTGGAATGACCCGGACGGGGCCCGGTACCGAGCGGCGTACTTCGATTTCTACCCCGGCACCTGGCGCCACGGCGATTGGGCGCGGCTGACGGAGCACGACGGAATGGTCATCCTCGGCCGCAGCGATGCCACGCTGAATCCGGGCGGAGTGCGCATCGGCACCGCGGAGATCTACCGGCAGGTGGAGGAGCTGCCCGAGGTGCTGGAGAGCCTGGTGGTTGGGCAGGAGTGGGAGGGCGACGTGAGAATCGTCCTGTTCGTGCGCCTCCGGTCCGGGTACGTCCTGGACGAGCCGCTGGCAGACCGCATCCGGCGCCGGATCCGCGAGCGTACCACACCGCACCATGTCCCCCGGAAAATCGTCCAGGTGGAGGACATCCCCCGCACCATCAGCGGCAAGATCACCGAACTCGCGGTCCGCGAGGTCATCCACGGGCGCTTGGTCAGAAATCTGGATGCGCTGGCTAACCCCGCATCCTTGCAGCACTTTCGTGACTTGGCCGAGCTCCGAACGTAACTGAAGTCCAAAAGTGTGATGTATGACCTAGTGCATCGGCCAAATTGGGCGTACCTTCTCATCTCCATGAATGTGCGGGCTTACGGCCCGCGGCTGACGTCAACGATGACAGGGCCCTGGCAGGCCGGGTATCTGTCGCTCTGAGGAGCGAAAACCATGAAAATGATCTGGATGCTAGCGGCCGCGGCCTCCCTAGCCGCATGCCACAACCGGTCCGATGAAACGGGTGCGGCGCCCGACAAGGGCGGCGATACCACGAGCGTCACCCGGACCGACACCAGCTCGATGAAGACCGACACCACCATGAAGGCCGATACCGGCACCTACGCCCCGTCAACCGGCGTGGACACCACCAAGACTCAGCCGGGCGCGCCCACTGATACCACGCAACAGGCGCCTCCAGCAGCCAATCCGCCGGCCGCCGCCCCCAGCGATACTTCGTCCATGGGGCGGGACTCTACTTCGATGAGCGCGCCGTCGGACAGCACCAATCCCTCGAGCTCGGCGGGTGCCCAGGACAGCGCTGCGGTTAACCCAACCGCTCCGTCCGACAGCACCATGGGCCAGCCAACTGATACCAGCAGCACTCAGCCCAAGTAACGGGCGGGCCTGGCACAACTGAGAACGGCCCCGGCGGATACCGCCGGGGCCGTTCCTGTGTCGTGGCATCGGCTTGGCGCAGGGGGACCGGCCCCGCTACAATCCGCCATGGCTTCCATCGAGGTCACCCGCACCTATCTGGAGATGGGCTCTCCGGGGGAGCTCCGCGCCACGGCCACCCCGGTTCCCGCGCCCCGAGTTGAACGGATCGGCGAATGCCTCGTTTCGTTCTTCCGCTATCTCTACGCGGAGGTGGGCCGCGCCTTCCACTGGGTCGACCGGCTGGGGTGGACCGATGCCATGGTGGAAAGCCACCTGGCCAGCCCGGCGATCTCGCTCTGGCTGCTCACCTGGCAGGCGGCACCCGCCGGCTACTTCGAGCTCCGGCAGCATGCTGATGGTTCGGCGGAGATCGCCTATTTCGGCCTCCTGCCGGACTACATTGGCCGAGGGTGGGGCAAGTTTCTCCTCACCGAGGCCGTCCGCGCGGCATGGAGCCTGAACCCGACCCGCGTGTGGATCCACACCTGCACGCTGGACCATCCGGCCGCGCTGCCCAACTACGTGCGGCGCGGATTCAAGCCGGTCCGGGAAGAGATCTACAGCGCGGACGTTCGCAGCGCACCCACCGGCTAACGCACGAAGAAGAAGGCCAGTCCCAGCACCGCATACACCGCCAGCAGCAGCGCGCCTTCCAGCCAGGTGGTCTCCCCATCCTGGGTGATGGAGTTGACCACGAACGCCACCGCGGCCACCGCCACCAGCTCCAGCGGATTGCTGAAGACCAGGTCCATCGGGGTCCCTAGGGCGTAGGCCACCAGCACCAGCAACGGCGCGGTGAGCAGCGCGATCTGGATGCTGGAACCGACCGCGATGGTCATGACCAGGTCCATCCGGTTGCGGCGGGCGAAATACACCGCCGCGAAGTACTCGGCAGCGTTGCCGGCGAGGGGCAGCACGATGACGCCGAGAAAGAACGGTGTCAATCCGAGGGCCTGTGCGGTGCCCTCGAGGGCGTGTGCCACCAGCTCGGCCTCGAAGGCCACGGCCGCGGTGGCGGCCGCCAGGACGGCGAATGCCTGCCACAGGGGCCAGAGGACGGCCCCCGGCTCGGCGGCCTCATCGTCGACTCCGAAGATGTCGCGGTGGGTCACCAGGGTGTACACCAGGTTCGCGCCGTAGGCCAGGATCAGCACCACGGCCACCCCCAGGCTCAGACGCTCGTCGAGATCGCCCACCGACGGCACGCCGCTCAGGTGGCGCTCGGTGTAGTCGAACAGCGCCGGCACCAGCAGGGCGATGACCGAGATGATCAGCAGGGTGCCGAGCAGGCCGGCCCGCTCTCGGTGAAACGACTGCCGCTCCCGTCCCCAGCTTCCCACCACGATGGCCAGGCCGAGCCCGAGCAGGCTGTTGCCCACGATCGAGCCGGTGATGGTGGCCTTCACCACCGACGGCTTGCCCGCGGCCAGGACGAATAGCGCCAGGATCAGCTCGGCCGCGTTGCCGAGGGTGACGTTGAGCAGGCCACCGATGGCGGCGCCTACGGTGGCGGCCACCTGCTCGGTGCCCTTCCGGATCCAGTCGGCCAGCGGGACGATAGCCACGGCCGCGGCCAGGAAGACCACCGCCGGTGGAGCGTCGAGATGGTCCAGCGCCAGCGAGATGGGAATCAGTGCGAGCGGAAGGACCCGAAGGACCGAACCTGCGCTCATGTACCCTCCCGGGAGACTCGTGTGACGCAGATCGCGGCGTCCGCCAGGCGTGTTGTCCAACGTAGCCGCGGTCATTCAACGCACAACCCGGCCGATCCTGGCGGCCGGCCAGAGGAGCGTTGCCCTCATGGTCTGTCGACACCACGCCGTGCTCGCGTCTGTAATCCTGCTGGCCGCCGGATGCTCCGAGTCACGCTCCGAGAGATCCGGCTCGGCCGCCCGCACGGCGACACACAATGTGTCCGACAATGTGTCCGAACCCAGGCGCAGCGAGCTGGGCGCCCGGAGCCCCGGCCCGCGCGCCGTCCCGGCCGCCGCCGCCGCGGCGGCGCCGGACACCAGCGAGAGTCAGTGGATCATCCCAGCCAAGAATTACGCCTCGACCCGCTACAGCACCCTCGACCAGATCACCGCCTCGAACGTGGGCCAGCTCAAGCTCGCGTTCAGCTTCTCGACCGGGGTGAACCGGGGACATGAGGCGGCGCCGCTGGTGGTCGGCAACACGATGTACATCGTGACGCCGTTCCCCAACCTGCTCTACGCCCTCGATCTCACCCAGCCAGGCGCGCCGCTCAAGTGGACCTACAAGCCCGATCCCGCCTCGGCCTCGCAGGGAGTGGCGTGCTGTGATCTGGTGAACCGCGGCGCGTCCTACTTCGACGGCAAGATCATCTACAACACGCTGGACGCGCACACGGTCGCGGTCGACGCCAGCACCGGCAAGGAGGTCTGGCGCACCAAGGTGGGCGACATCAACCAGGGCGAGAGCACCACGATGGCGCCGCTGGTGGTGAAGGGAAAGGTGCTGGTCGGCAACAGCGGTGGCGAGTTCGGCATCCGTGGGTGGCTCACCGCGCTGGACGGGAAGACGGGCAAGCTGGTATGGCGGGCGTACACCACGGGCCCGGACAAGGACGTGCTCATCGGTCCCAACTTCAAGCCGTTCTATCCCTCGGACCAGGGCAAGGATCTCGGCGTCTCCAGCTGGCCGGGAAGCGCGTGGAAGATCGGCGGCGGCGGCGTGTGGGGCTGGATCTCCTACGACCCCGAGCTGGACCTGATCTACTATGGCACGGCGAACCCCGGCCCCTGGAATCCGGACGTCCGTCCGGGCGACAACAAATGGACGGCCGGGATCTTCGCCCGCCGCCCGGAAACGGGCGAGGCGATCTGGGCCTACCAGTGGAGCCCGCACGATCTCTACGACTACGACGGGATCAACGAGCAGCTTCTGCTCGACCTGCCGGTCAACGGCCAGACCCGCAAAGTGCTGGTCCGGCCCGAGCGCGACGGCTACGTCTACGTACTCGACCGCGCCACCGGTCAGGTCCTCTCGGCCGACCCCTTCGGATACATCACCACGACGGCGGGGATCGATCTCAAGACCGGCCGCCCGAAGCAGGTCGAGGAGAAGCGGCCCCAGACGGGCAAGGTGGTGCGCGGCATATGTCCGGCGGCGCCCGGGGTCAAGGACTGGCAGCCCTCTTCGTTCTCTCCGCGCACGGGTCTGATCTACATCCCGCACCAGAACCTCTGCGAGGATGAGGAGGGCACCCAGGCGGACTACATCGCCGGCACGCCCTACGTCGCGGCGATCGTGAAGATGTACCCCGGGCCCGGTGGACACCGCGGCGAGGTCACGGCCTGGGATCCCGTGGCGCGGCGCGCCGCCTGGGTCGTGAAGGAGCGCTTCCCGGTGTGGAGCGGGACGGTGGTGACCGCGGGCGACGTGGTCTTTTACGGCACCATGGACGGATGGTTCAAGGCGCTGGACGCGAAGGACGGGCGGGAGCTCTGGCGCTTCAAGGCTGGCTCGGGAATCATCGGCCAGCCGATCTCCTATCGCGGGCCCGACGGCAAGCAGTATGTGGCGGTGCTGTCGGGGGTAGGGGGCTGGGCCGGTGCCGTCGTGGCCGGCGGGCTCGACGTTCGCGACTCCAGCGCGGCGCTGGGCTTCGTCAATGCGATGAAGGACCTGCCCCAAGTCACCACCAAAGGGGGCATGCTGTATGTCTTCGCGCTGCCCTGAGCGGCGCTGGGTCCTGGGCGCTGTGGCCCTCTGGGCAGTCACCCTGGGCGGGTGTGAGCGCGAGCGCCGTGGATTCCACGACCGGGTGCCGGGTACGCCCGCGTTGAGCATGGTCCGCCAGAGCGATCTCCAGCCCGGCCCCAGGACGGCCGACGCCGCCGTGCCCAGCCCGTACGACGACAACGCCTACGCGGTCTCCGAAGGCAAGCGGCTCTTCAATCAGTACAACTGCTCGGGCTGCCACTTCCAGGGCGGGGGTGGGATCGGTCCGCCGCTGATGGACGCCGAATGGATCTACGGGAGTGAGCCCCAGAACATCTTCGCCACGATCGTCGAGGGGCGTCCCAACGGGATGCCGTCGTTCCGGCACCGGATCCCCGACCAGCAGGTCTGGCAGCTGGTGGCCTACGTGCGCTCGATGAGCGGGCTGCTGGCCAAGGACGTGGCCCCCGGCCGGAGCGACGACATGCAGGTGACCGCGCAGGAGCAGCAGACCACCAAGGAGCACCCGGTGAAGTCGGCGGTGCCCCCCTCGACCCAGCGGCCGTGACGACGCTCGCCGACTCGGTGGCCTGGATCGGCGGGCACTCGGTGCACGTGCCGGACGGTCCGGTGGCGCTGCTGCTGGACCGGCTGGGCGACTATATGTACGCCGTCTCCGCGGTGCTCTGGGTGCTGGTGACCGCGGCGCTGCTCTGGGCGGTCTTCCGGCGCCGGGCCGAGGGCGAGGACCCGAACGATCCAGCGCGCGAGCGTCGGATGCAGCGCACCGTGACGCTGGCGGTCGCCGCCAGCGCCGCCATCCTCTTCGTCTTCCTCTTCCTCAGCTACGATACCAGCCGCGCCATGACCGGCCGGCCGGCCGGCGAGCCGCTCCAGATCCGGGTGACCGGACACCAGTGGTGGTGGGAGGTGGAGTACCGAGATTCGCTTCCGCAGCACTGGGCCACCACCGCGAACGAGATCCACGTGCCGGTCGGACGGCCGGTGGTGTTCGATTTCCGCTCCAGCGACGTCAACCACAGCTTCTGGGTGCCCCAACTCGGCGGCAAGCGCGACCTCATCCCCGGACAGGAGACCAGCCTCTGGTTCCGGGCCGACACGGCGGGCGTCTATCGCGGCCAGTGCGCCGAGTTCTGCGGATACCAGCACGCGAAGATGGCATTCGAGGTGATCGCCGAGCCGCCGCCCCGGTTCGCCGAGTGGCTGGTGCAGCAGCGGGACACGGCCGCGACACCCACCGATTCGCTGGCGCAGCGGGGGCAGCTGGTCTTCGTCACGTCGCCCTGCGTGATGTGCCACTCGATCAGCGGCACCACGGCCGGCAGCAGGATCGGCCCAGACCTGACCCACATCGCCTCCCGGCGCACCATCGCGGCAGGCACGCTCCTCAACACGCAGGGCAACCTGTTCGCCTGGATCACCGATCCGCAGGGGCTCAAGCCGGGGACGCGGATGCCCGCGACCCAGCTCGGCCCCAAGGACCTGGCCGCCGTCGTCGCCTACCTGGAGACGCTGCGATGACGCCCGCCGTGGGCGTGGACCCGGGCGAGCACGCGGCGCTCGAGCGGGTGTGGCGGGACCGGACGGGCCTCTGGGGCTGGCTCACCAGCACCGAGCACAAATCCATCGGCAAGCGGTACATCATCACCGCGTTCGTGTTTTTCCTGCTGGGCGGCCTCAACGCAGGGCTCATGCGGGCGCAGCTTGCCCGGCCAGAAAACGGCCTCATCGGCCCCGACCGATACAATCAGCTCTTCACGGTGCACGGCACTACGATGATGTTCCTCTTCGCCGTGCCGATCATGACCGCGATGGGTCTCTATTTCGTTCCGCTCATGGTCGGGGCCCGGAACGTCGCGTTCCCCCGTCTCAACGCCTACGGATACTGGGTGTACCTCATCGGCGGCACGTTCCTCTACGTGCAGCTCCTGCTCAACACCGGCCCCGATACCGGCTGGTTCAGCTACGTGCCGCTGGCGGGGCCCGGCTTCTCGCCCGGCAAGCGGGTGGACACTTGGGCCCAGACCGTGACGTTCACCGAGATCGCCGCGCTGGTGGGGGCCGTCGAGCTGATCGTCACCATCTTCAAGAATCGGGCACCGGGCATGTCGCTCAATCGGATGCCGCTCTTCGTCTGGGCGATGCTGGTGATGGCGTTCATGATCCTGTTCGCCATGCCCTGGGTGGCCAGCGCGACCCTGTTCCTCGCCATGGACCGGCTCATCGGCACCCACCTGTTCAATCCGGCGGAGGGCGGGGACGCGCTCCTCTGGCAGCACCTCTTCTGGTTCTTCGGCCACCCCGAGGTGTACATCATCTTCGTGCCCGCGCTCGGCATGGTCTCGGAGATCGTGAGCACCTTCACTCGTCGTCCGGTGTTCGGCTATCCGGCGATGGTGCTCTCGCTCATCACCACGGGGTTTCTGAGCTTCAGCCTCTGGGTGCACCACATGTTCGTGACCGGGATCCCGGAGCTCGGCAGCAGCTTCTTCACCGCCGCGAGCTTCATGATCGCCATCCCGACCGGGATCCAGATCTTCTGCTGGATCGCGACGATCTGGGCCGGCAGGCCACGGCTGACGGTGCCGTTCCTGTTCATCCTCGGCTTCGTGGTCACCTTCATGATCGGCGGGTTCAGCGGGGTGATGATCGCGTCGGTGCCGTACGATCAGCAGGCCCACGACACCTACTTCATCGTGGCGCACCTGCACTACGTGCTCCTGGGCGGCGGGGTGTTCCCGCTCTTCGGCGCCTTCTATTTCTGGTATCCCAAGATCACCGGCCGCCTCCTCAGCGAGCGGCTCGGCAGATGGCACTTCGCCCTCTGGTTCATCGGGGTGAACCTCACGTTCTTTCCGATGCACCTGCTGGGTCTTCGGGGAATGCCGCGGCGGGTGTACACCTATCTGCCGGAGACCGGCTGGGGGCCGCTCAATCTGCTGGCCACGATCGGCGCCGTGATCGTGGTGCTGAGCGTGGTGCTCTTCCTGGTCAACGTGGCGCTGAGCCGGTGGAAGGGCAGTGAAGCGGGGGAGAACCCCTGGGATGCCCCCACACTCGAGTGGGGCACGACCTCCCCGCCGCCGAGCTACAACTTCGCCTACGTGCCGGTGGTGGAGGGACGGTCGGCGCTGTGGGATCGGAGCCCCGACCACCCGGTCGTGACCGGTCTTCGGACCGACATGCGCGAGGTCCTGGTCACCACACTGCTCGACGCCGAGCCCGATCACCGGCACCGGCATCCACAGTCCACCGTCTGGCCCCTGCTCACCGCGCTCTCGACCGGCGTCCTCTTCATCACCCTGGTCTACACGCCCTGGGGCCTCGTCATCGGCATTGTCCCCCTGACCATTTCGTTCATCGGCTGGGGGTGGCCGACCGAGCGCGACCATCAAGAGCAATTGCGGGAAGAGGCGGCGGCATGAGGACCGGGCGAACGCTGATCGACGTCTCCCGGCTTCCGACCGCGACCTTCGGTCCCCGGGACATGATGTGGTGGGGCACGGCCGGGTTCATCATGATCGAGGGCACCACGCTTTTCATCTGTGCCGCCACCTACTTTTACCTCCGACTCAACTTCGGGACCTGGCCTCCGCAGCACACCCTTCGGCCGAGCCTCCTGTGGCCCACGGTCCAGGTGGTTCTGATGGCCCTGAGCAACGGGCCGAACCTCCTGCTCCAGCGTGCCGCCAGGGCCCTCGATCTCAACGGGGTGCGGCGGTGGGTGCTGCTGGAGGCGATCCTGTGCGTGGTATTCGTGGCGCTCCGCTGGCAGGAGTTCCTCTCGCTCAACGTGCGGTGGGACGCCAACGCGTACGGGTCGATCGCCTGGGCCACGGTGGGCCTCCACGCAACACTGCTGGTGCTTCAGGCCCTGGAGACGCTCGTGTTCACCACTTTTCTGTTCAGCGACCGCATCGAGGAGAAGCACTTCTCCGACGCGTACGACAGCGCCTTCTACTGGTACTTCATGACCGGGAGCTGGGTCGTGCTGTACGTCGTGGTGTTCTTGGGCCCGCGGTTCATGTAGCAAGGAGCGGCCGATGACCATCGATTCCGAGATCCCCGTCCGTGACGGCACCCGCATCGGCGCGCTGTGGACGGCCAACCTGCTGGGGCCGGTCGCGGCGCTGCTCACTCAGGAGAGTGGTTACGTGCTGTCGGAGAAGGTCTCGTGCGCCCGCGGGCTGTTCTGGCCGCTCCACTTGAGTTTCGCCATCGGCCTCGCGCTGGCGCTGACCGGGGCCGTGCTCGGCTGGCGGGAGTGGCGCCGCTGGGGCGAGCAGCTCTCCACCCCCGCCGGCGATCCTGAAGGGCGCAGCCGGTTCATGTCGGTCATCGGCATGCTGGTGAGCACCCTTTCGGCGCTCTTCATCATCGCCATGTGGTCGGCCACGGCCTTCGTCCGCCCCTGCCAGTGATCGCGCCGGCGCTGGTCGTCCAGGCGGGCCCGCTCACCCCGCAGCACCTCTGGGAGGCCTGGACTTTCGAGCCCATGGTCGTTCTGGGGCTCGCGGGCAGCGCGCTGCTCTACGCGATCGGCCGGCACGAGCTCCGCAGGCGCATGCGGGATGCGGGCGCCTCCACCAGCGCCGAGGCAGCGGCATTCTGGGCCGGATGGACCGTGCTCGCGATCGCGCTCGTCTCACCGATTCACCAGATGGGCGAAGCGCTCTTCGCGGCTCACATGATCCAGCACGAGCTGCTCATGGTGGTGGCCGCGCCGCTCCTGGTGCTCGGCCGGCCGCTGGTGGTGGTGCTCTGGGCGCTCGCGCCGGCGTCTCGCCAGGTAGTGGGCACGGTGACGCGCACGCCGATGCGGCGGCTCTGGGCGGTCCTCACCCGTCTTGATGTGGCCACGGGACTGCAGCTGCTCGTGGTTCTCGGATGGCACCTCCCGGCGCTCTACCAGTGGAGCGTCCGCTCCGAGCTGGTTCACGCGGCGCAGCATAGCAGCTTCCTGGGCACGGCGCTGCTGTTTTGGTGGGCAGTGTTCCACGGGAGCCGTGCCCGGCTCCGCTACGGCGCGGCGGTACTCTGTCTCTTTCTTACCACCATCGTGACCAGCGGCCTCGGTGCCCTGCTGACGGTGGCTCCGCATCCACTCTATCCGATCTACGCAACCACCAGCCGGCCATGGGGTCTCTCGCCGCTGGAAGACCAGGAGCTCGCCGGCCTGATCATGTGGATCCCCGCGGCGCTCAGCTACCTGGTGGCGGCGCTGTGGCTCGCACGGGCCTGGCTGGCCGAGTCCGACCGGCGGGTGCGGCGCTGGGAGAGCGCCGCGCGGAGGCTCGTGTTGCTGTTGCTGGTGGTCGCGGCCAGCGGACTGGTGGCCTGCGGCCGATCGCCAGAGGCAAAGGCGCAAGAGCAGGCCAAGAAGGCCGCCTCGTGGCGGCAGACGATCCGCCTCACCCACGAGGCCCGGGCTCGCGGCGCGATTCCCGAGGTGTATGCGCAGCAGATGCTGGACGCCGCGGCTCTGGAGCTGCGGAAGCTGCAATGAAGCTGCTCGAGATCGCCCTGGGGATCGTGACCGGGATCGGCGGCTTCCTCGAAGTGGGCTCGCTCGCCACGTCCGCGCAGGCTGGCTCCGAGTTCGGGTTCCAGCTCCTCTGGGCCCTCGGGCTGGGCGTGGTCTGCATTGCCTTTCTGGTGGAGATGAGCGGCCGGCTGGCGGCGGTGAGCCACCATACCATCCCCGACGCCATGCGCGAGCGCTTCGGGGTGCGGTTCTTCCTCGTGCCCCTCGTAGCGGTGGCGGTGGTGTCGTTCCTGGTGCTTGCCTCGGAGATCGGTGGGGTGTGCCTCGCGCTCCAGCTCGCCACCGGCGTCAAATTCCAGTGGTGGGCCCCGCTGGTGGCGTTCATCGCCTGGCTTTTGCTATGGAAGGGGACGTTCGGCCTGCTCGAGAAGGGAACCTCCCTCCTGGGCCTCATCAGTCTGGCCTTCCTGGTGGGTGCATGGAAGCTCCATCCGCCTTTGGCGCCGATCGTGGCCGGGCTCAAACCGAGTGCGCCGACGCATGACTCCGCCCGGTACTGGTTCCTCGCGGTCAGCATCCTGGGTGCCTCGGTGAGCCCTTACCTCTTCTACTTCTATTCGGCCGGTGCGGTGGAGGACGAATGGGACGAGAGCTACATCGGCGTGAACCGGATCACCGCCGGGCTCGGCATGGCGTTCGGCGGCGTCGTCTCGGCGGCCGTGGTGGTCGTCGCCGCGCTGGTGTTCCTGCCTCGGGGCATCCAGATCGAACGCTACGAGCAGGTCGCGCTCTTGCTCACCGACCCGCTCGGCCGCTGGGGATTCATCCTGTTCGTCGCCAGCCTCGCCGTCACCTGCCTCGGCGCCGCGCTGGAGATCAGTCTGGAGATGGCCTACCTGGTGGCCCAGGGATTCGGATGGCGCTGGGGCGAGAGCCTCAAGCCGCGGGAGGACGCCCGGTTCAGCCTGGTCTATACCATGGTCGTGCCTCTCGCGGCCACGCTGATGCTGGTGGGCCTGGATCCGCTCAAGCTCACCAACTTCTCGATGGCGCTCACGGCGGTCTCGCTTCCGGTGGCCGTCATCCCGATGCTGGTCCTGATGAACGATCCGGAATACGTCGGCGACTGGGGGAACGGCTGGATCAGCAACGCCGCGGTGCTGGTGGTGAGCGTCGTGGCCTGCGTGGTCGCCCTGGTGGCCCTGCCCCTTCAACTGTTCGGGAGCTGAGATGGAGCTCGGCCGCGCAGTCCTCGATCAGCAAGTGACCGATCGGAACGGGACTCCGATGGGGCGAGTGGACGGGATCGTGCTCGAGCTCGGAGGGGAGGGCCCGCCTCGGGTGGCGCGCCTCGTCATCGGCGGGCCGACGCTGTTCCGGCGCATCAGTCCCGCCCTGGCGCGGCGGGTCGAGCGGTGGCGGAGGCGCTGGGGTCCCCCCGAGCGCAGCGGGGTCGAGGTGCCGTGGTCCAAGGTCACCAAGGTCGGGCTCGACGTACAGGTCGATCTCGATGCCGAGGAGACAGCCGCTCTGGCGTGGGAACGTTGGGTGCGGGAGCGGATCATCGGCCGGATTCCCGGAGCGTGAGCATGGCCCGGCATGAGGTGCGCTTCGAGGCTCTGATCGGATGTCCGGTGACCGGGGCGGGCGGAGCGTTCGCCCGAATCGAGGACGTGAGAGTCGAGCCCGACGGTGAGGCGTACCTGGTGCGGAGCTTCATCCTAGGACCGCTCGGCGCCTGGGCCACGCTCTCGGCTTTTTTCTGGCAGCTGCCCACGTTGCGCGCGCTGGGGCTCGGGCGGAAGAGCCGGATCCGGGTGGTCCCGTGGGAGCTGATCGATCTGTCCGATCCGGAACATCCCAAATTGCTGGAGCGGGAGGGACCAACCGCCTCGTGAGTACCGAGAGTCCGCGCAAGGGCATCCGCCTGGCAGCGGAGAACGAGTAGGCTATCTTCGCCGGATGACGCCCCGGCTCTCCGCCAGGCTCCGACTGGTCGGCGCGGCGGTCCTCTTCTCCACCGGTGGTGCCGCCATCAAGGCAGCGGCGTTCAGCGGCTGGCAGATCGCGGGCTTCCGTTCCGGTGTGGCGGCGATCGCCATCCTGCTGATGACTCCCGCCGCTCGCCGGGGGTTCACCCCGCGCGCGCTGCTGGTGGGTGTGGCGTACGCCAGTTGCCTCACGCTGTACGTGCTGGCCAACCGGCTCACCACCGCTGCCAACACCATCTTCCTCCAGTCCACCGCACCGCTGTACCTGCTGGTGCTCGCTCCCTGGCTGCTGCGCGAGCCGATCGGACGGCGGGATGCGGTGTACATGGCGATGGTGGCGCTTGGGCTCGCGCTCTTTTTCGTGGGGGTGGATCGGCCGGCGGCAACGGCGCCGGATCCGGTGCGCGGCAACCTGCTCGCGGTGGCGAGCGGGTTCGCCTGGGCGCTCACGATGTGTGGTCTCCGGTGGCTGGGGACGGGGCAGGGCTCGCAGGGGTCGCCGGTCGCGGCGGTGGTGGCGGGAAACGTCACCGCATTCCTGATCGCGCTCCCGATGGCGCTCCCGCTGGCCGCGCATCCGATCACCGACTGGGGCGTGATCCTGTACCTCGGGATCTTCCAGATCGCGCTGGCCTATGTGTTCGTAACCACGGCAATTCGGGCGATACCCGCGCTGGAGGCGTCGCTGATCCTGTTGATCGAGCCGGTGCTGAACCCGGTCTGGGCGTGGATCTTTCAGGGAGAGCAGCCGGGCGCCTGGGCGCTCATCGGGGGTGGGATCATCCTCGCCGCCACGGCGGTCAAGGGTATGTTCGACGCGCGGGCGGCCGCCCCGGGCTCGCTGGCGGCGCTCCCCATCGATCCGGTAGACTGAAGCATGGCGATGGAAACGCTGATCGAGACGGTGCGGGTGCGGAACGGCGTGGCGCCGCTCTGGGAGCTGCATCTTCGGCGACTCACGGCGAGCTGCCGGGCGCTGGGCGTGCCGATCCCGGTCGAGCTGCCCCCGCCGGCCGGGGGGAACGACCGGGTGCACCGGGTGCTGGTCAGCCGGCGCGGTGCCATGGCGGGCGAGCGGCCGGTGGGCAGCACGGCACCGGTGCGGCTCATGGTCTCCAAGGTGGTGTACAAGCCGTATCCCCATAAGCTGGTAGACCGGGAGCGATTCGACCGGACGGTGGCCGCGGCGAAGGAGGCGGGATTCGACGACGGGATCCTGCTCACCACCGGCGGAATCGTGGCGGAGACGGCCATCTGGGGCCTGTTCTGGTGGGAGGACGACACCTTGTGTGCGCCGGCGTTCGAGCTGGGGGTGCTCCCGGGCGTCGCCCGGGCCAGGATCGCCGAGCTGGGGCGAGAGCCGGAGCAGCGTCAGGCCACGATGGACCAGATCCGGGGGCGCTCGTTGTTCGTGGCCAACGCGGCGCGGGGCATCGTGCCGGTGGCGACGCTCGAGGGTGTCGCGGTGCCGCCGCATCCCTCGACCGAGGCGTTGGCCGAGCGATTTTGGCCTTGACCCGACCCCCTCGGACGCGGTAATTTTTCCGGCTCGCTCGGGCGGGCGCAGGTTCTCGCGGTGGTTGTAGCTCAATCGGTTAGAGCGCCGGACTGTGGCTCCGGAGGTTGCGGGTTCGATTCCCGTCAGCCACCCCTGGTAGGTCCCGGTTCCCGCGTCCGGTGGCGCTGCTCGCGTGGTGCCGGCGGGGGCTGGTGCAGAGGTCCGTAGCTCAAGTGGTAGAGCACCGGTCTCCAAAACCGGGGGTTGCAGGTTCGAGTCCTGCCGGGCCTGTGTGGGTGTGCGGGGTGGATGCGCGAGGTGGAAGGTCGCGGCGCTATCGTCTAGGGGACTAGGACGGGGCCCTCTCAAGGCCCAAACACGGGTTCGAATCCCGTTAGCGCTATCGGGCTTATGCCCTGTCGTCATCGGCCCCATCGTCTATCGGTTAGGACGGGACCCTTTCAAGGTCCAGAGAGGGGTTCGACTCCCCTTGGGGCTATGAGTCGAGGGCAGGACGGGACAGCATGCGCGCCGCTAGCTCAATTGGCAGAGCAAGTGACTCTTAATCACTAGGTTGTAGGTTCGATTCCTACGCGGCGCACTAGAAAACCACACAGAACACAAAACAGCACAACGGGCTACCTCGACGAGGTGGCCCGTTCGCTTTGATGTCCTATAATGTGGTTCTTGTAGGTTTTTGGCGCTGTAACATGGACAAATCATGTACAACTTTTCAACAAGTACGGCGGGGCGCTCACCCCCAGCACAGCTGAGCCGGATACTGCTTCTGGATACGTTGAAAGGAGCAGGGCCGATCGAGCAGAGGACGACTGCAGACGCAGCCCGCAGGCTGGCGGCTCCAAGATACAACCGGTAACTAAGAGACTTCCCCGGCAGTCGGATGAAGTTGCTGATACGCCGCGTGCCTGGGGTCCGAAGCCCAGAGATAATAGGGATGCCGCTCGGGCTGCGGCGCAGCCGTATGCGGCCGTGGGACGCTTCACTGAAGGGAAGCTGGTAAGGAAGGTGGTGTAGGTGCCGCATTGGTTGCTGAATCTGGTTGTGTCTCAACCCTCCTGAAGCTCCTCGACGCCTCCGAGAATGCCCCGGGCGACTCTCCGCCTCAATCCGGACTAGAGTTCGAAAGCGAGGCGCTCCAGAGCTAGGCGAGACTCGAATGCCGCATAGGCTCAGGGAGAATGTGCTTGCCGGCCTCGCTGTAGTGTCCGGGGGCTAGGGGTCCCTCCCGCTGCGCCCCTGACCTTCAGTACATTGTTCTCACCCCGAAGACGCTTCTCTTCTCCGGTCCCATGGTGGTCCCCGAATGCATGCCCTACCTTCCGAGCTTCAGTTAGGGTCCCGCAGTTCCATGTTTCAAACGCCTACCTTGCCATTCCCAGCGCTCCGCGAGCGCCGCCCGCCTCACCGTGCAGTCCGGCGTCAGCGCGCAGGCTGTTTACTCGCGTGCCTGGCAACCGTGCTCTGCGCCCCGGGCCGACTGGTCGGCCAGGGCCCGACCGGGGCCGCCCTGCAGGGCGCCATCGTCGGAGTCGACAGCACGCCGGTCACCGATGCCACGGTGCTCGTCACCAACACCTCCACCGGCGAACGGTGGCAGACCCTCACTCGAGGCGACGGCCGCTTCTTTCTGGAGCACCTCTCGGTCGGTGGACCCTACCGGTTGGATGTACGCGCCATCGGGTTCACTCCGGCCGACCGGAGCGGCGTCCTCCTGTCGCTGGGGCAGCGGGTGACGGTCGACGTCGCTTTGGTACCGACGGTGTTCCAGCTGGAGGAGGTATCCGTCAACGCGGTGACCGACCCCCGCATCAATGCAGGTCGCACCGGGCCAGCAATGACGGTTGTCGCCTCTACCATCGTCCGGCTGCCGATCGATGGGCGAGACTTCGCCCGGCTGGCACTGCTCTCGCCGCAAGTTACGCCGAGCGCCAACGGCGGGCTTTCATTTGCGGGACAGCACGACCGCCTCAACAGCCTGCAGGTCGACGGTACCACCGACAACGGCATCCGCGGCGATGGTGCAACCGGCGTCTTCGGAATCCCCGGCGATCAGAACTCTTTCGGCCGGTTCGCGCTCGTTCCCGAGGCCGTGCGGGAGCTGCAGATCATCACGGCGCCGTTCGACGTCCGGTACGGCAACTTCGCCGGCGGCTTGGTGAACGCCGTGAGCCGGTCGGGCTCGAATCACTGGGAAGGATCGATCTTCAGCTATCTCGACAGCCCCAAGCTTGCCGGGCACAACCCCGATGGCACCCTCCAGGACCCGTTCACCCGGCAGGAGTTTGGCGTCGCCCTGGGCGGCCCGATCGTCCGCGACCGGCTGGCGTTCTTCCTCAGTGCGGGCGGTCGGCGCCAGATCTTTCCCCAGACCACCTCCGCTCCGGGCCGCGACACCACGGGTGGAGCTGACTCGCTCGGCTCCGGGATACGCTACGCCACCGCGACCCGCTTTCAGGATCTCCTGCGAAACACCTACGGCGTGGATCCGGGCACCTTCGGGGACAACGCGTCCCGAGTGCCGACCCGCACGATCTTCGCGAAGGTTACCGCCCAGCTCGGCATCAACAACCGACTCGAGATTTCCCAGGACTACCTGCACGAAGATGCGAGGTTCGGCGGCGAGCACGATTACGGATTCCTGGGATTCTCGTCGCACGGCTCGAGAGATACCCAGGTTCTCAACGCCACCCGGCTCGATTGGACGGCAGCGTTCGGGCCGCGCGTGACCAACCAGCTCCTCCTGGCTCATCGAAGCGATCGGCACCGCTGCGAGCCCAACTCGCAATTTCCCACAGTCGAGGTCGCGGCGGATGCCGGCAGTATGATCGCGGGTGAGCAGAGAGGATGCCGGCAGGACAATTTCGAATCGATCTGGGAGCTGACCGACAATCTCGAGCTGGCGTCCGAGTCGCATCATCTCACGCTGGGCACGCACGAGGAACTGGTGCACCTGTACGATGCTGGTGACTTCACCGGAGGCTGGTTCTTCGAGAGCATGGATTCACTAGCACAGGGCTTGCCCGCAGCCTACGACATACTCATTCCTGGCCCGGTCATCCCAACAGGAGGCCGTCCAGACTTCCGAGTGATGCAGGTCGGCTTCTACCTCCAGGACCAATGGATCCCGAATCCGCGGCTCACGATCACCGCGGGGCTTCGGTTCGACGTACCGTTCCTGCGGACCACGCCGCCCGAGAACGCCGACCTGCTGGCTTCTCCCCTCAAGATCAGCACCGCACGCACGCCGGGCGGCAATTTGCTCTGGAGCCCACGCCTGGGCCTGAACTTCGATCCCTCCGGCAAAGGGGCGACGTTTGTCCGTGGCGGCATCGGCCTGTTCGCGGGCCGGCCGGCGTACACCTGGCTCGAGAACGCCTACGCCGACGCGGGTGTAGGACTGCTCTATCTCGCGTGCGATGGGGAAAACATCCCTGCCTTCACACTCGACGAGGCGGCTCAGCCGACGCAGTGTGCTGACATCGAGCGCCCAACTCCCGTCATCACCGTGTTCGACCCGGCGTTCCGGTATCCACGCAATCTCAAGATTGCCCTCGGCGCCGATCAGCGGTTGCCCTGGGCAATGGTGGGGACGGTGGATCTCCTGTACACCCGCGGGGTCAACCAGTTCGCCGAACGCGACCTCAACCTCCTGCCACCGTCGGCTGCCTCAGCCGGCGAAGGCGGGCGTGCACTCTACGGCACGATCGATCCGACCGAGGGGTTCTCGTCACCCAATCGGCGGGCCGCGGGTTTCGAGTCGGTGGCCCAGATCACCAACGGGTCCGGCGACCGCTCGTACTCGGTCGCCTTGCAACTCCAGAAACGGTTCGCCGGCGGGACGGAACTGGCCGCTGCGTACACTTACACCAACGCCAAGGACCGGACGGACTCACCGGGCAACAGCGGGCGTGGCAATCTGGGCCTCTCGCCGCTCGACGGTACCTGGGAGAGCCCGAACCTGCGAACAGCGCTCTGGAGCAGGCCCCACAAGCTCACCTTGTTCGGAACCGCCGATCTTCCGCTGAACGTCCGCCTGGGGCTCACGTACCTCGGCTACTCGGGCGATCCGCTGACTTACATCGTGCATGGCGATGCGAATGCCGACGGTCTCGACAACCTCGATGACAGTCGCCACAATGACCCGGTCTACATCCCTCGGAACGCTGCCGACATCACGCTGGATGACCCGGCGGACTACGCGCGTCTCGACCGCTACATCCAGGCGGAAGACTGCCTCCGGATGCAGCGCGGACGGCTCCTGCAGCGCAATAGTTGCCGAAACCCCTGGATCCACCGGCTCGACGCGCGAGTCGCCAAGGCGGTGCCGCTCGGGCGGGGGCAGTCAGTGGAGATCACGGCCGACCTCTTTAACCTGCTCAACTTCATCGACCACGATTGGGGCCAGGTGCGCCAGACGGCGGAGGAGTCCGGCGGCGTCGGGACTGGCGGTCGGGTGAGCTTGGTACAGTTGGTGGGGTACGACGTGGCGAATGCCCGCGGGATCTACCACGTGCTCGAACCGCGTCGGCACGAGCTTCAGGTCGACCCGAGCCGGTGGCGGATGCAGCTCAGCGCGCGCTACACCTTCTGATCGACGGGAAACGCTACGGTCACGGCGTCCGGCTCGGCGGCGGGTCACCCACGCCGGACAGCCGCGCCACCGCCTCTCTCGCCTCCTCCACCAGATGCCGGTGTGCCGGTACCGGCGAATCGTAGCGCAACAGGAATTGCCTAAAGTGGGCCTCGGCCAGCGCCGATTGGCCACGCGCGTCCTCGATGCGTGCGCGTTCGAGCTCTGCCAAACCTTTCAACACGGTCTTGCCCGTACCGCCGGGCCCGTCGCCAGCCTCGATCCCCGTAAGGAGCCGGAGTGCGGTCGCGGTATCGCCGCTTGCCAGTACCCATTGGGCGGCGGCGAGGCGACTGACCGGCATGAGAATACGGCTGTTATTGTGGGGATAGTACCGCTCGGCCTGCCACCATTCGAGGGTGGTTAACGCCTTGCCAGCCCCTCCAATGTTTCCGGCGAGGAATTGGTCAAAAGCTGCGAGAGTCTCATCCAGGACGACGGCGATGGAATCTCCGGATGCCTGGCTTGCGCGCCGCGCCGCAGCCAGCGCGCGACGATCACGCCGAGTGACCGCAACGATCCCGTCCAGCAGTGCCATTTCCGCCCGCTCAGAGGACGACAGCCCGACCAACGCACGCCGAGCGGGCTCGCGGCGGGCAGCCGCCTCGGCAACCGGCAGTGCTCCAACCCAGGCGCCGAGCGCCGCCAGCCGATACAGGATGAGGGGTGCCAGCGTATCAGCTTCGCCGGCGGCCTTTGCGTGGGCGTCGAAGACGGCGAGCGCGGAGTCCCACCCGCCGCGCGCGGCCCAGGCGTTCGCCATGGTCAGGGCGGCGTTTTCCGGCTCGAATCCCAAACGGCGCACCCGCCGAGAGAGCGCGATGTCAGCGCCGGGGAATCCGTAATACCCCGGATTGTTGTGGGCCTCCCGGCGGTTCTTCGCCAAGTCCCGGGCGACGCTGTCCAGCAGCACGCGAGCTCCGCCACTATCCCCGCGTTGAATGCGGTCTACCAGCCGGTACTGCATGAGCTGGTCGGCACCCCACTCTTTGATGAACGCCGGACCGGCGTCCAGCCGTTCGAGCGCCCCGAGCACGCGAGTCGAGGCCAGGGTGTCGTGGTCCTCCAGCACGTCTTCCATGAGATGGTCCCACGCCGGGATGAGGCCGGGATTCAGCCGGAGTGTTTCCTCGAACGCTGCTCGCGACTCAGCGCGGGGGTGTCCCAGCAGTGGGCCCCAGTGAAACAGGCGGTCCGCGTATTGAAACCACCCAAACCAGTTGCCCGGGAAGCGCTGGGTCAGCTCCCGCGCCCTCCACAGATTGGCGGGCGCCGGCGGCCCGATGGAGTCTTCCCCGAGATAGAGCCGATCGAACTCGGGCAGGCTGGCGCGGTGGGTCAGCAGAGCCTCCGTCTTCGCGCTGTCCAACTCCCGATGCCGCCACTCTAGAACATATGCATCACGCGCATAGGCGAGCCAGAACGACGAGTCCGCCTCAATGGCGCGAGCGTAGGCTTCCTCGGCGCGATCCCACTCGTTCCGCGCGAACGCACGCTCGCCCTCGAGAAAGGCTCGAAGGGCCGGGACGGATTTGGTCTTGAGGGCGGCGTCGAGGGTGGGCGTGGGCGGGGTTCCCCGACGCCAGATCTGCGGCAGGAGCACGCGCGCAACCGAGTCCGTGAGGGCCGCGATAGAATCGGACGGGGCCGACACGGTCAGCCGGGCCAGCGGGAGGCCGCTATCAGTGGTGAAGAGCCCAAGATCGAGCCGCACGGCGGGGCCAATCCGCACCACGCTGCCGTGAAGCACACTCCCGGCGCCGAAACGACGCCCGACGTCTCGGCCCGCCTCGAGCGAGGAGGCGGAAGGGATGGAGTGCGCGAGCACGGTATGGGGGTCGACCGTCCGGATCTCCCCCACGCCGTCCAGCGTCGCACTCAGGGTGAGGACCAGGTCGCGGCCCAGGCGCGCCAGCGCGGTATCGTCCACGCTGGGGGCGAAGGGGAGCACGGCGATCATCGAGGCCGATGGGGCGACACTTGATCCGTCGAGATGACGCCGGAATCGGACGATTCCCAGCGCGGCCACGACGGCGACGGGCAGCAGGCCAAGGCCGAGCCACCGACGAATTGGCGCACGGCGGGGAACCAGCTCCGTCGATTGGCTCGACTCGCTCAACGCGGCCGACAATTGATCGGCCGTGGCGAACCGGTCCGCGGGCACCTTGGCCAGGGTGCGGGTGACGGTCCGGTCGAGGCCCGGCGAGACGGTTGGCCGCACGGTCCGCAGCGACGGCACCGGATCGAGCGCGTGACGAGCCAGCAGCGCCTGCGTCGTGAGCCCCGTGAAGGGTGGTTGCCCGGCCAGCATCTCGTAGAGCACGCAGCCCAGGCTGTAGATATCGCTGCGCGCGTCGACGTCGTGGCTCCCTCCTGCCTGCTCCGGACTCATGTATGCAGGAGTGCCGATGGACAGCCCGGTCGCAGTAAGCCGTTCCCCGCCGGCCGCCGAGACGGCCCTCGCGATGCCGAAGTCGGCCACGATCGCTCCAGCAGCGTCGAGCAGAATGTTCTCCGGCTTGATGTCGCGATGCACGATGCCCCGGCTGTGCGCATGGCCGAGTGCCCCGGCGATCTGCCGGGCGATGAGCAGTGCATCGTCGATGGGCAACTGCTTTTCTCGCGCGATGCGCTGGCGAAGCGTCTCCCCCGCGATGTAGGGCATGGTGTACCAGAGCAGCCCGGAGAGCTCGCCTGAGTCGAGGACGGGGAGGATGTGGGGATGCTGCAGCTGCGCGGTAATCCGGGTTTCTCGGAGAAAGCGCTCGGGCCCGAGCGAGGCGGCGAGCTCCGGCCGGAGCACCTTGAGGGCGACGAGGCGCTCGTGCCGCACGTCCCGCACAAGATAGACCGTGGCCATCCCGCCCTGCCCGAGCTCCCGCTCGAGGGCGTAGCGGCCGGCCAGGGCATCGACGAGCGTGGAATTGACTGCGTTCACGGTTTGGCCGGGCTAGGGACCCTAAAATGTGGCTCGTGACGCGGCGGATTGCTAGCGAGCACTGCGCCCTAGAGGCAACCTCGACCGACCGGGATGAACGGGGCCCGCCTTCTCCTGACCCTCTCACCTTCTATCTCTTGACCATCTGATGTGAGAGCTAATCGAAGGGCTCCCAGTGACATTTTTCCGAGATACCTCTCTACCGCACAAACATCTGAAGGACGGTTCGGCCTGAAGGCGCGCAACTAAGGCGTCGCGCTGAGCATGTCTGCGGTGGTCTGCGCGACGAACGGCAAAGCGAACGGGCCACCTCTCCGAGGTAGCCCGTTGTGCTGCTGGGTTCCGTGCGATTGTCAGTGCGCCGCGTAGGAATCGAACCTACAACCTGCCCACGCTTTGCGCTCGGCGATCTCACGCGCTTGGCTTCCCAAGTTTCTTCTGGATCTCCTCCGCCCGATCCAGATGTTTCTCGATCACCGGCTTGGCTTGTTCGATCAGCTTCTTGAGGTCCGCGTTCTGCGCCTGATCGTGAGCCTTCGCCGCCAGATCGAGGACCGCCTTATGGATCCCGATCTCCTGATCGATGTACGTCCGGTCGAACTGCGATCCCTTGGGGGCGGCCTTGAGAGCAGCCATCTCACTCTGAGCGGCGGGCTTCAGCGGATCGTCGGCCGGGGCGTCCGGCGTGACGTTGAGCCGCTGGGCGAGTTGGCGACCCTGAGCCCGAAGCGCATGGTGCTCACCCATCATCAGCTTGGCGAATGCCTTCACCTCTGCGCTGCTGGCCTTGCCAAGCGCAAACGCGGCGGAGGCGCTATCAGCGGCGTTCGCCTCGTCCAGGAGCGCGACGATGTTGGCATCGCTGAGTCCTGCGCCCGCGCGCGCCTGGGCGGTGTCACCGGTGGACGCCACCGATGAAACGGCGGAGTCCACAGCGGGCGCCTCGGCCGGTCTGCTGGCACTCTCCGTTCTGCCCTTGCAGGCCCCGATCAGCAGAAGCCCGGTCCAGATAGCTGCGGTTGTTGCATGTCGCGTCGATACCATACGCATAAATCCTCTCTTCATGGGTGAGTGACGCTGGGTCAGAGTGACATCAAGTACTCGATCAGATCCGCCTTTTGCCCCGACGTGAGACTGAGCCCCTTCGCGGAGACGTAGCGCTCTACCACGTCGGCCAGTGTGGCTGCACTCCCGTCGTGGAAGTACGGGGCGTGCTGCCAGAGACCGCGGAGCGGCGTGGTCCGGTACATCTTGGTCGCGCTCCGCCGGGCGTGCGTCGGGTCGGTCGGCACCTCCAAGGTGTCGTGGAGCCGCGCGTTGGCGTCGGTGAGCTCGGGCCCCGCATGGCAGGTGGCACACTGCGCCGTGCCCTCGAACAGGACCTGGCCGCGGGCCGCAGCCGCGGGGTCGAAACTCGCCGGCGGCGCCGGTGGCGCCGTCAGACTCAACTGGTACGCCTCCAGAGCCGGCAGCTTCCCCTCCACAGAATCCGGTGGGTTGTTCACGGCGACCCCGAGCCTCGGCTCGCTGAACGACCCGTGCCCGTGCATCTGGGTCACGGCCACGTAGCGGTTCCAGTAGGCAGGCCGGTCACCGTCGCCGGTGTAGGTGACGCTGTGCACGCCGGCGAGCCCGTACGCGGGCGGGATCACTGCCGGATCGCTCTGCCCGTCAATGTTGAACCGCGCGTCGTACTTGCCCGGTCCCCACGAGTTGTAGACCGCCTTCTGATCCGGCGTGAGCGCAGGAGACAGCGCGATGATGGCTCCCGGGTCGAGGTCGAGGTTCGGCCAACCGTCGAGTCGGGAGCCGATGCCCGGCGCGGCTCGATTATCCACGGTCGAGTGGCACAGGGCGCAAGTGATCCCGATGTGTGTGAGGGTATCCTTCCCACCCACCGTTTCGACGGTGCCCTTGAGCCCCACGACCGCATTGAGCTTGAGCAGCGCAACGGTGGTCGCTGGGTCACTCAGATCAGCCGACTCGAGGGTGCCGGGGGGGAGCGCGTCGGCATCGACCTTGAGGCCCACGCTGAGCGCGGTTTGCGGACTCACCGCCGTCTGAATCACCTCGTGCATTCGAAGGGTGTCGGTCCAGAAGGTCTCATCGCCAAAGGTGTCGAACCGGAAGGTGTGCTTGCCTTCGGCGAGCTGGTCTGGAGTGGGCTCCGTGGGGGCATGGCCGTTATCGCTGCAGGCTCCGAGACCCAGGACTACGCCGCAGAGGGCGAGGAGGGGGACCCGAGTGCCACTGCCGGCCCGTCGGCGAGCTACGCCGACAGGGGTGTCAGGCCGGTGCTTGTGGTGCAACGCATTGTGCGGCATAACGTTATCTTATGGCCAGAGCAGCGGTGGAATGATAGTTAAGATTCTTATTAAATTTCTTACCACATTATCGGTTGTATACATTGCAGTGTCAATACCCGGAGAGTCGCATGGCACGGCGCGAAGCCTTCCGAGGCACCCAGGGACGGATTCTGAACCTGTTGCGAACGTCCGCTCTTACCGCGAATGAGATCGCCGCACACCTCGGCCTCACTCACAACGCGATCCGCGGCCACCTGGCCGCGCTCCAGCGAGACGGTATCGTCCGGGAAGCCGGGTGGCAGCGCGGCAGCAGCCGTCCCGCCGTGCTCTACGAGGTCGTACCAGAGGCGGAAACCATTTTCTCGAAGGCGTATATCCCCTTCGTCGCTCATTTGATGCGGGTGCTCCAGGAGCAGATGGGGCAAGGTGAACTAGACCAGATCATGCACCTGGTGGGTCGGAGCCTGGCATCGGAGTGGCCCCGCTTGAGGGGCAAGTTCCCCGAGCGAGTCGAAGCGGCGTCGGCACTCCTCGACGACCTGGGAGCCCTCAACGTGGTGGAAAAGCAGAACGGAGGGTATGTGATCCGCGGCCGCAGTTGCCTGCTGGGCGCCGCGGTTCACGGGCGGCCTGAGGTGTGCCACGCCATGCAGAGCCTTCTTGCCGATTTGCTGGAAGCGCCGGTGCGTGAGTGCTGCGAACGAGGCGAGCGGCCCCGATGTTGTTTCGAGATCACGGCTCCCCCTGGAGCGGTGGACGCCTCCCACGCAGTTCAGGTCTGACGCATTGCGAGGCCGCGATCGAGATCGGGCAAGCTGGCGCGGATCGCCCGGCCGTTGTAGAGTCGTGGCTGTGCCCGATGCAAGACCTGCGTCGTACCCGCCACCGCGCCGAGCTCGCGCGCGCCGGCGCCTAACCGACGGACCGCCTAACCGACAGCGTATCCACTCGACTGCATGAACAAGCCCGTCCTGCTAACCGTCGATGACGACCCCGAAGTCCTGAACGCCATCGAGCGCGACCTTCGCCAACATTTCCGTGCCGACTACCGGGTGGTCAAGGCATCATCCGGTGCCCAAGCACTCGACACCGTCCGCCAGCTCCTGCGGCGCGGCGCCCAGGTGGCGCTCTTCCTGGTCGATGAGCGCATGCCCCACATGACCGGCACGCAGTTCCTGCTCGAGGCGATCAAGATCTACCCCGACGCGCGGCGCGTGCTGCTCACTGCCTATGCCGACACCGAGACCGCCATCGCCGCGATCAACCAGGTCGGACTCGACCACTACCTCCTCAAGCCCTGGGAGCCGCCCACGGTGCGGCTCTACCCGGTGCTCGAGGATCTTCTCTCGGACTGGTTCGCCCGTGCCCGGCCGCCGTTCGACGGCATCCGCGTGGCGGGCAGCGCGCTCTCGCCCGCGAGCTTTGCGGTGAAAGACTTTCTCGCGTCGAACCAGGTACCGTACCAGTGGCTCGACACCGAAGACGATGTGACCGTGCGCGAGCTCCTCTCGGGTGTGAATGGCGGCGCGGCACGTCTCCCGGTGGTGTTCTTCCCCGACGGCAGCACGCTGGTGCAGCCCACGACGCGCGAGCTGGCCGAGAAGATCGGGTTGCAGACACGGGCGCAGAAACCCTTTTACGATCTCATCGTCGTCGGCGGGGGGCCGGCCGGTCTCGCCGGCGCCCTGTACGGCGCGTCGGAAGGGCTGCGCACGATCCTCGTCGAACAAAGCGCGCCTGGTGGTCAGGCCGGAACGAGCTCGAACATCGAGAACTACCTCGGATTCCCCGGCGGCGTCACCGGGGCCGATCTCGCGCGACGTGCGGCCACACAGGCCAGGCGCTTCGGGGCTGAGATCATCACGGCGCAGGAGGCGGTCGAGATCAGACGCGAGGATCCGTACCGGAAGGTGATCCTCTCGGACGGCTCGGAGCTGACCGGGTACGCGCTCCTGATCGCACCGGGGATGCAGGTGCGGCACCTTGCGGCCGAGGGCCTCGAGCCGCTCCTGGGCGCGGGCGTGTACTACGGCGCGGGACTCAGCGAGGCCGCCACCTATCGCGGCAGGGACGTGGTCCTGGTCGGCGGCGCGAACTCGGCCGGCCAGGCCGCGATGTTCTTCTCGCGACACTGCCGGAAGGTGACGATACTCGTGCGCGGGCCCGACCTCGCGGCCGGCATGTCCCGCTACCTGGTGGATCGCATTCAGGAGACGCCGAACGTGGAAGTGCTGGTGAACACCAGTGTGGTCTCCGCGTGCGGAAACGGGCGGCTCGATGCCGTGGCGGTAGTCGACGGGGTAAGCGGCGGGCGACGGGAGCTGCCTGCCGCCGCCATGTTCATCTTCATCGGGACGGCCCCGCGAACCGAGCTGTGCCGCGACCTCGTGATGCGCGATTCGCAGGGCTTCGTGCTCACCGGGCGCGACGTGATGACCGAGGGCCATCGTCCCTCGGGCTGGACGGTCGCGCGCGATCCCTACCTCTTCGAGACCAACGTGCCGGGAATCTTCTGTGCCGGCGATGCCCGCCACGGCTCCGGCAAGCGCGTCGCGGCGGCCGTCGGCGAAGGATCAGCGACGGTGAGCATGGTCCACCAATACCTGCAAACGGTGTAAGCCGATGACCAAGCCGCGCCCTGAGTCGGGGACTGCCGGAGATGGCGGCGACGTCCTGGCGCGCCTCGCGGCGCACCGCGCGATCGGGAAGGTGCCGCGTGCGGAGCTGGAGTGGCTGGTCGCCCACGGGACGCTCGAGCGCTACGAGCCGGGCTGGATGATCGCCCGCAAGGGCGAGCCGGTGGAGGCACTGTACGTCATTCTCACCGGACACGTGTCGCACCTGACCGATCAGGGCGGCACCTGGCGCAAGGTCATGGACTGGCGCGAGGGGGACGTGGTCGGGATGCTCCCGTACTCGCGGCTCGCCACCGCGCCCGGCAATTCCGTGATCCAGGTGCCGAGCGAGCTGTTTCGGGTCGCATGCGAGCACCTGCCGGTGCTCCCGGTCGAGTGCCCGCAGGTGACGGCGGAGCTGGTGCACGTGATGGTGGACCGGGCGCGTGCGTTCAAGGTGAGTGACCTGCAGGTGGAGAAGATGGCTTCCCTGGGGAAGCTGGCGGCGGGGCTGGCGCACGAGCTGAACAACCCGGCGTCCGCGGCCGCCCGGAGCGCGCAACTCATCTCGGAGGCGCTGGACGAGGCCGACGACGCGTCACGCGCGCTCGGCGCAGCGGCTCTCGATGCTGGCGCGCTCGCGATGCTCGCACGCGTCCGCTCGGCCTGCGGCGCCCCCAGACTGCTCTCCCCGCTCGAGCGCGCGGACCGCGAGGAGTCCCTGGCCGGCTGGCTCCTGGATCACGGTGCGGACGATGCGCTTGCCGCCCCGCTCGCCGAGACCGACGTCACGCTCGGACAGCTCGGCGAGCTCGCGACCGCGATCGGTGGCGACAAGCTGCACGCGTCCCTGCGTTGGGTGGCCGCCGGGTGCACGGTGCGCGGGCTGGCCCGTGACATCGAGCGGGCCGCATCGCGGGTGCACGAGCTGGTGAGCGCCGTGAAAGGCTTCACCTACATGGATCGCGCGGCCACGCCCGACTCGGTGGACGTGGGGAAGGGGCTCACCGATACCCTGGCCGTGCTGGCGGGCAAGGCGCGGGGCAGGTCAGCGATATTGACCCTGACGGTCCCGGCGGACCTCCCGCGCGTGCGCGGCTTCGGTGGGGAGCTGAATCAGGTGTGGGCCAACCTGGTCGACAACGCCCTCGACGCGGTGCCGGAAGGTGGGCGAGTGATGGTCACCGCGGCCGGGGAAGGAGCCATGGTCGTGGTCCGAGTGACCGACGACGGGCCGGGAATACCGATCGAGGTGAAGAGCCGGATCTTCGATCCGTTCTTCACTACCAAGGCGGTGGGCATGGGCACCGGCCTTGGCCTCGACATCGTCAGGCGCCTGGTGGACCGGAACGAGGGATCCGTCGAGGTGGCGTCCGAGCCCGGGCGAACCGAGTTCCGCGTGGCGCTACCCGTGGCCGGGTGAGATCGTGGTCAGAAACGACTCCACCGCCGGTGACAGCACCCCCTCGCCGGTGCACAGCGCCAGGCCGTAAGCCGGGGTCGTACCCGACAGCTCCCGATAGCGCACCCCCGGAAAGCGCAGCCGGCTGACGCAGGCCGGTGCGATCGCCACCCCCATCCCGGCTGCCACCAGGCTGATCGCCGCCTGCCAGGATCCTGCCTCCTCGACAATCGAGAGCGTCACGCCCGCCGCCTGACAGTCGCGCATCATCTGATCGTACATCTCGTACGAGGACCACCGGACCACGGACACGAACGGTTCCGAGGCCAGGTCGCGCAAGCGGATCTTCCGGGCCTTCGCCAGTGGGTGATCGCTCGGTACGGCCGCGCAGAACGGCTCGCTCCAGGTCCGGTGGATGCGCAGCCCGGGCTCGGTCACCGGCTGGCTGAGGAAGCCGAGGTCGAACTCGCCCTGCCCAAGCTGCGCCGCCCCCGGGACGGTGGAGACCTCGTGCAGGGAAAGGCGCACCCGTGGGTAGCGCGATCGGAACGTCTTCAGCAGGTCCGGCACCACCATCAGCATCCCGATCATGACGTAGCCGATGTCGATCGTCCCCAGCTCGCCGCGGCCGAGCGCGTGGACCCGGTGCACTCCTCGCTCGAGCTCGCGCAGGGTCTTGCGGGTGGACTCGAGGAACGCGGCGCCGGCCTCGGTCAGCTCCACGTGCCGGCTGGTGCGGAGGAAGAGCGGCGACCCCAGGGCCTCCTCCAGGGCTCGGATCTTCTGGCTCAGGAACGGCTGGGCGATGCGGAGACGGGTGGCGGCGCGCCCGAAATGCAGCTCCTCGGCCAGCGTCGCAAAGTAGCGGAGAGCCGGAAGTCCCAGTCGGTCAGTGATATTCATACCGATATCAATACATACAAACCCAGTATTGGACAAGAATGGTGGCTCGGCGCGATCTTGCCGGTCCGCCGAGCCCACCCGGCGTGAAGCGACTGCCTCGGGAGACCGGATCCACCATGATCGCCAGCCGCGTCCCGCGCCCGACCCGGATCGGGCCGGCCCAGCGCATCATCGTCGCCATGCTCATCGGCCTCGGGCTGGGCGTCAGCTTCCCCGACGGGCGGCGGGGCCACGGCTTCCACGCCGCCGATCTCCAGATTCTCTCGACGCTGTTCCTCCGGATGGTTGCCGCCACCATCGTCCCGCTGCTGTTCGCGACGCTGGTCGTGGGTATCGCCGGGCACGGCGACGACCTCAAGCGGGTGGGCCGGCTGGCCCTGCGGTCGCTGCTCTATTTCGAGGTCGTCACCACGCTCGCGCTCGCCGTGGGGCTGCTGGCAGTGAATCTGGTGCAGCCGGGCATCGGCGTGAGCCTGGGCACGGGCACCGCCGGCCCCGTCATACCGACGGCGGCGGCGCCCACCTTCGCCGCGGTGCTGGAACACAGCGTGCCTCGGAGCGTGTTCGAGGCAGCCGCAGGGAACGAGTCCCTGCCGATCGTGGTGTTCGCCGTCGCGTTCGCGGTGGCACTGGCGCAGGTCGCCGGGCCGAAAAGACAGGTCATGCTGTCGTTCTGCGAGAGCCTGAGCGAGGTGATGTTCCGCCTCGTCGGCATGGTGATGCAGTTCGCGCCAGTCGGCGTCGGCGCCGCCGTTGCCGTGACCGTGGGCCGGAGCGGACTCGGCGCGCTGGCCCGTCTCGGCGTCCTGGTGCTCACCCTCTACGGGTCTCTGCTAGCCTTTGTGGCCCTGGTCCTCGTGCCGATCGCGCTTGCGTGGAAGGTCCCGATCCGCCGTTTCTGGGCGGCGACGAGAGAACCCTGCCTGATCGCGTTCACCACCGCCTCGTCCGAGGCGGCGCTCCCACTCGCCTTCCGGAACATGGAGCAGCTGGGGGTTCCGCGGCGCATCGTGTCGTTCGTCCTGCCCGCAGGCTACACCTTCAACATGGACGGCACCGCGCTCTACCTCACGCTGGCCGGGGTCTTCGTGGCGCAGGCGGCCGGCATTGCCATGCCGCTGTCCCGTCAGGTGCTGATGATGCTCACGCTGATGCTCACCAGCAAAGGCCTCGCCGCGGTTCCCCGAACATCTCTGGTAGTCCTCACGGGCGTGCTCGGGCAATTCGGGCTCCCGCTCGAGGGAGTCGCCGTGATTCTCGGCGTGGACGCCCTCATGGATATGGCGCGGACGTCGGTGAACGTCGTGGGGAACTGTCTGGCCACGGTGGTGATGGCGCGCTGGGATGGCTCGTTCCCCGCGCCAGCAGGAACCCGTACGGATGGCCTGGCTGCACGAGCGGAGGCGTCGCGATAATGCCGCCGATCGTGCCGTCGCGCGTGCGCCTGATCACGTCCACTGACATCGAGAATCTTCTACCCGAGCTCATGGACGTGCTGCGCGAGTCGGTGCACGGCGGAGCCTCGCTTGGGTTCCTCCCGCCACTGACGCAGGAGGAAGGCCGCCGCTACTGGCGGTCGCTCACTCCAGAGGTCCGGGGTGGCTCACGGATGCTCTTCGCAGCCACCGTGGCGGGCCGGCTCGTCGGGTCAGGCCAGCTCGCGCTCTCCTCGTGGCCCAATGGCCGGCACCGGGCCGAGGTGCAGAAGCTGATGGTCGCGGCGGCGTGGCGAGGGCGGGGGATCGGCGGGAGCCTGATGAAGGCCCTGCACGAGACCGCGCGGCAGCTCGGCCGCCCGCTGCTCCTGCTTAATACTCGCCGCGGCGATCGCGCCGAGCGGTTCTACCGCGGGCTCGGATACAAAGAGGTGGGGCTGATTCCCGGATACAGCATCGGTCCAGAGGGAGAAGCGTACGACAATCTGGTGATGTACCAGCTGCTGGTGCCGTCGCCGTGACGGCCCGTCCTCGGCTGCCGGCCGAAACGCCCCAGGTCACGCTGGAGGGACGCCACGGTGGTATACTGGTGCTGTCCCCTGGCCCTTGAGGAATGCATGCGCAACATCGCACAGGTTCGTCTGCTGATCGGCGCGGCCCTTGTTGCCGCGCTCGCATGCAGCGACAGTGACAGCGACGGCACCGGTCCCGGCGACCTCACTGGCACCCTCCGCGTCATCCAGGCATCCCAGAGCACCACAGCGCTGGACGTGCTGGTGGACGGCAGCGTCGTCGCATCCGGACTGGACGCGGGAACGGTCTCTTCCGCCATCCCGATCTCGACCGGCCAACGTACCGTCGAGGTCAGGCCCTCGGGGGGAAGCCCGAGCCCGACAACGCTTCACCTCGCCGTCGCCGCGGACTCCCAGTACACGGCCGTGGTGATCGATTCGTCCTCGGTGCTGAATCCCATTGTGGTGACCGATACCGGAGCGGTTCCCGCTGCCGGCAAGAGCAAGCTGCAGGTGGCCAATCTGGCGCGGCTCGCGGGGCCGATCGACGTGTACCGCCGCCAGCCGGACTTCGACGGAATCATCGACCTGGCGTTCCCGTTCGACTATCGCACCATGAGCGGCTACGTGCAGAGTGATCCTGGCGATTGGCAGGTACTGGTCGCCACCGAGGCGCGTGTCGGCGGTGTGCCGCCCGCGGAGCCTCAGGATACGCTGCTGATCGTGGACCCGGTGACGCTGGCGGCCGACCAGGCGGCCACCGTCGTGCTCACGGATGACCCCGCCGGTGGCATCGCGGCGGTGGTCGTACAGGAGCGCTAGCGCCGCCGCGGATCCGCGGAACGCGAGCGCCCGGTGAGCAGCAACCGTCTTATCGAAGCACCGTCTCTTCGATGGCGTCGAGCAGGTAACCCATCTGGCGGGCGCTGTCGGTGAGGTAGCGAAAGGTCCGGTCGCCGGTCCGCTCGAGCTTGAACTCCGAGAGCGCCGCCACCCCCTGCACCGTACTGTCGGGATAACTCCGGCGGAGGGTGAACTCGACCCGGTATGGCCGATCCATGGTGAACGGCTTGAATTCGCCGCGCCGTTCCCGGCGGACCGCTTCGGCGGCACCGTCACGCAGCATCCGCCGCACCCGGGCGGGACTGTAGGTGATGGCTGCGCTGTGTCCCACGGCGTACTTGGTCACGATCGCCACGAAGCCGTCGGGCACCATGCCCTTGGTCTCCTCGATCAGCACATCGTCTCCGCTCACCAGGGAGACGGAGACCCCCATCTCCCCCGCGATCAGCGCGTTGATGCCCACCTCGTTCAGCGACTTCCCGTTCACCGTGAAGCTGTCGAAGGCGAAGTTGTGCGCCAGAACGCCCGGGCTGCCGGCGTTGGCGTGCGCGCCGGTGAACATCAGCGTGCCGAAGCTGCTGTCGATGCCGGTGACCATGACCAGCGGCTTGGGGAAGCCGCGCACCAGGATGGCGCTACTGTCGACCTCCCACGGCAGCACGTTGGCGAACAGGTTGCCCCCGTGCCCCTCATTCACCACGAAGCTTCGCGCCCCGGCCAGACGAGCGCCGCGGATCGTGGCGTTGACCTCCTGGGTGAGCAGCACGCGGAAGTGATCCCAGTAGTCCGGACCCGTCAGATCCTTGTACCGTGGGGCCTCGTTGCCGGCGATCACTTCGTGGATGTTCACCACGCTCCCCATCCCCTCCATGTCGGGAACGATGAAGACCCGGAAGCCCGGCTCGTAGGGTATGTGCTTGTCCCGAAACGCCGCCGATGAGGGCGGGGTGGGGGCCTGCGCGTGGAGCACCGAGGCCAGGCAGAGCAGACTGAGCACCGTCGTTAATCGCATCACCCCTCCCGGGAGGATGGGAAACTCACACGTCACCGACCACGAGCAGTCTGAGCTCGGTCATCTCCTCGATCGCGTAGCGGACGCCCTCGCGCCCCTGTCCCGACGCCTTCACCCCGCCGTACGGCGCGTGGTCCACCCGGAAGCCGGGCACGTCGTTCACCACCAGGGCGCCCACTTCGATTCGCTCGAATGCCCGCAGGATCCGCCGCATGTCGTTGGTGAAGAGCCCGGCCTGCAGCCCGTACTGCGAGTCGTTGACCGTCGCGATGGCGTGGTCGAAGTCGGGGTACGGGCGAAGCGTGGTGACCGGGGCAAAGATCTCTTCGCAGTTGACTCGCATGGCGCTGGTGCTGTCGAGCAGCACCGTCGGCTGGAGCGTGGCCCCCGTCCGTCCGCCACCGACCGCGACCCGGGCTCCGGCCGCCGCCGCCTCGGCGATCCACGTCGCCGCGCGCTCGGCACTCGCCTGGTCGATCATCGGCCCGACGTCGGTCGTCTCCGCCAACGGGTCTCCGGTCCGGAGTGCGCCGACCGCCGTCACGAAGCGCTCGGCGAACCGCTGGTAAATCGACTGGTGCACCAGGATCCGCTGGGTCGAGATGCAGGACTGCCCCGCATAGAGATACCCGCCGGCCACGCAGCGCCGCACCGCGTGCTCCAGGTCCGCGTCCGGCTCGACGATCACGGCGGCGTTGCCGCCGAGCTCGAGCGTCACCCGCTTGGTCGGAGCTCGCCGGCGCACCTCCCAGCCGACCCGGGCCGAGCCGGTGAAGCTGATCATCCGCACCCGGGGATCGTCGATGAGCGCTGCCGAGTCTTCGTTGGTGCAGAGCAGGACGGCGGCGGCGCCAGGCGGGTAGCCGCTCTCCCGGATGATCTCGCCCAGCAGCAGGGTGGCGAGCGGGTCCTGCGGCGGCGGCTTGAGGATCATGGCGGCGCCGCACGCCATCGCGGGCGCCAGCTTGTGGGCGGCGAGGAGCACGGGGAAGTTGAACGGGATGATCGCGGAGATGGGCGAGAGCGGGAACCGTCGGGTGAGGCCCCAACGCCGCTCGCCGTGCGGCAGCAGGTCCATGGGGATCACCTCGCCGCCCATCCGCTTGGCCTCCTCCGCACCCTGCTGGAACACGAAAACCGCGCGGTCGATCTCCATGCGTGCCAGCGCGAGTGGCTTGCCCGCCTCCCGGGCCAGCAGACGGGCGAGCTCGTCCCGGCGCCCGGCCACACCCCCGTGGATGCGGTCGAGCGCCGAAGCGCGCGCGTGGGACGGCAGAGCCTGCGCCGCGGGCGCGGCCGCCACGGCGGCATCGATGGCGGCGGCCACCTCGCCGGGGCCGGCCAGCGGGGCGTGACCAACCAGCTCGCCCGAGTAGGGGCTTCGGATCGCCAGGGTTGGCGCCGCGGTCCTCACTGCGCGGGCCACACTCTGCTCCGGGCGGCCTCGTAGGGAAGCTCGATCTCGTACCGGCGCTCAAGGGCGGATTGGAGGCCGGCGAGCGCCTGCTTCATCTCACCCCGCGCCCTTGTCCCGCCGCTTGGGAGGGGTGCGCTTCGCAGGCTTTCCCTCCGGCGTTTTCCGCGTCACGGCCTTCACCGCCGTCGCCAGCTCCCCGGCGGCGTCACCCAGCCCCGGCAGCTCGGCCCGGCGCCCGCTCAGCTTTCCGGTCCGCACGTCGGTGCTGAGGGCACGACACATCTCGATGCCCCGGCGGGTGCGAAACCGCTCCTGGAACCCTTGTGGATCATCCGAGCTGGAGGCGGTGAGAAGACCCCAGGCCCGGAGCCGCAGGTCATCCAATCCGCTCTTGAGCTCCTCCAGTCCTGTCGCACCTAGCGTCCCCTGTCCGGCCTGGGTTTCGAGGGTCGACAGCATGGCGCTCAGGGCCGCTACCTGCTCCACCCACGCGAACTGACCCATGGTGCCCTCCCGATTAGAGGCCAGCTACTGGCATACGAACGCGCTGATGTAATGCGGGGTAGGATACAACGTCTCTCTCAGCCGAGCCTGCACGTTCGACTTGGACAGCGCCGCGGCCAGTGCCTCGGCGGCCGGTCGCTCGTCCGGCGGGGTGAACCGAATCTCGTTTCCGGCGATGCCGTACCCCGGCTGCTGGTTGATGCTCTCGGGCAGCAGTCGTACCCGCCAGCGTCCGGTGTCCCCCTTGCCCTTGATGTTCAAGGCCGCGCGGGCGATTGGCTCGCTGGTGGCCCGCTTCCGCTCACAGAAGAAGAAGTCCACGTTGTACCCGCCGAGCCCCGCGGCCGCCGTGCGCGGTTCGTCGGCGTTGGCCGGCAGGACCTGGGTCGGGACGGCAGCCTCGTCCTCATAGAACGCCGAGGTAGCCGCGGCCTCCTGCTTGACGAGAGTGTCCTTGGCGCCGATCGCGATCACCTTGAGCAGCTTGTACCGAAACGGATCGTCCGCCAGCGATTCGACCAGCACTCGGACGGCGTCCTCTTCTCTCGGATCCTTGCCTTTCTTCTCGATCACGTTCTTCACTTCCTGGTACAGCTCGAGGGTGACCTTGCGGCTCGACTCGAGGCCCTTGAGGTCGGCGTCGGCCTGCTTGATCGCGAGGTCCAGGCGCGTGGCCTCGGCCTGCAGCCGCTTGATTTCCGCATCAGCGGGCAGCGCCTTCCACGTCGCGAACACCCCGAGGGCCAGCGACACGACGGTGATGCCCTTGGTAGCGATGTCGATCGCGGACGTCGGACGGGGGTCGTCAGCCATGGCAACTCTCCAGACGGTGTATGGCGGGGTGTCACCAAAGATGCACCTGGCCACCAGCCTGGTCGAGTGCTCAGCGCTGCGGCTCCACTCGGCGGGCTTCGGACTCCTGCGCCAGCACTCGTTCGGCGAAGTCGAGGCGCTCCTGCGTCTCACCCAGCTCCTGCCGCAGCCGGCTTACCTCGAGTTCGATGGTGTCGAGCCCGGGCGGGAGCTCGCTCGCGGCGGGAGCCCGGCGCAGGTGCTGGGCCCAGAGCCCGAAGCCCAAGGCAAGTGCCGCGTGCGTCGTGCCATGCCACCCTCCGGCCGCGAAGCCGACTGCGACCAGATTGATGCCGCTCAGCCCGACGGCGACCGGGTACCAGATAGCGGGTTTGAGAGTCATGGCGAGATCCTGTCGACACGGGCGACGCGCTCGGGCGTCAACCCTTGATGATGTTGTGAATGGTGGCGACCTGCGGTGGCCCGGAGTCGAGCCCCATGGGACATCCTATGAGAAATGGGCCATCGGACGAATCCAGCTCCGACCTGGCGGTGCTACTACGACATAGCCACCATCTGCGTTTCGCCGGGCGGTGACCCCGGCATCTGTTACCAGGTCCCTACCGACCGTGAAGGAACCGTCCGTCCTGAGTATAGGTAAAGATCTGGTAGACCCGTTGCCGCACCTTCACGCCCCCTCGCCGCGCGGCACGGTAGCGCGCCTGCCGGAGCTCCTTGAGCACCGCGTCGGTCCATGCTGGCGCGCTCTCCTCCACCAGCTCGATGCTGCACCGCTCGATCCGGCCCGTCGGCTCGACGATGAACCGAAACACCGAGCGACCATTCAGGACCTCCCGCACGCGCAACGGCATGTCTTCGATCGGCAGGCGCTCGGCTTGGACCGGCTCATCTACCGCGTCAAACTCGAAGATCGAGTCGATCGCCGCTGCCCGGGACGTGTCGCAGCCGGTCTCAGCCGCCGACAGCGCGCGGGGCGCCTCGGCGGCCTGCGCTGAGAGCCGAGCCGCAAGCGTGACCCCCAGGGCCGCAATGCCCATCAGCTGTTTCAGCGTCAACATCCCAGCGCTCCGCCGGGTACCTGATGAAGGGACCATGGAGGGGGCCGCGGGTCACGCGAGACGGCCGGCGGGCTACGTCGCGCGCACCGCACGATCTTTCCAGTTCCACCACTTCAGCAGCTCGGCCTTCGGCCGTTTCGTGCGTGCCGAGTAGAAGGCGCAGCGAAACGCGTACAGGACGCACGGATCCTGGCGCGTGCCGCGCAGACGATTCAGCTGGGCGTAGAGGCGCTCGGGGTCGCGCCGCTTCAGATCAGCGACCCGTCGAACTCCAAGCGCTCGTAGATCAGCCGCCAAGCTCGGGCCGATCCCGGGCAGCGTCTGGAGCTCATCTCTTCGTGCTGTCACCAGATCTCCTGCGCGTGTCCGCCTGAGGGAAACACCTCGGCCTGCCGCTCGACGCCCGCCAGACGAGGTTGCGGGGAACAAGCCCCACGAATCGGCTCACCACCAAAGATGCACGTCGCTTCCACGCCGGTCGAGAGGGCTCAGGGGCAGCCGGCCAGAGCCCCGCAGCCTGCCGTGTGCATAAAACACCCCTCGCGCATCTCCCGCCTGTGCTCCGCGGCAGAATCGCCGCCGTCTCACGCGACAACCCACAGATGTTGGAGGATTCGATGCGAGCCGCACCCTGGTCGCTCGCCCGGCGGACGCCGGGCCTGGTCGCCGTTCTGTGTCTGACGCTCGCCGCCGCCGGGGCAGCCCCCGTCCGGACGGCCCCGACGACCGGACGTATCACCGGATCGGTGCGCGACGCCCGGGGCGCGCCGCTGATTCACGCCGAGGTGCAGGTCGTCAGCACAGCT
Organism: Gemmatimonadales bacterium; assembly: GCA_036265815.1. NCBI lineage: Bacteria > Pseudomonadati > Gemmatimonadota > Gemmatimonadia > Gemmatimonadales > Gemmatimonadales bacterium. The sequence goes on along the minus strand of DATAOI010000021.1, from coordinate 42,265 downwards.
CTCTCGGCGCTCACGGACAGCGCTGGTGTCTACCTGGTGCCTGCGGTGCCTGCCGGCCCGGTAACCGTGCGGGCCTCGCGCACCGGCTACGCACCGGCCGAAAGCGGCGGCACGGTCAGGGCCGGACGGACACTGACACTCAACTTCACCCTCGCGCCGGGTCCAATGCGGAAACAGCTGGCCCAGGAAAAGGCCGCCGAACCCACTCCCATACCCCGGAGCGAGGCCCTCAGGAACACGGACCAGGTGATGCGCCGAGGGACCGCCGCGCTCGGGTACGTTGGGGCGGCCAGATGGCCCAGCCCGGCCGAGCCGTCCAACACCGAGGCGTACAACCTGGTCAACGAGAACCGCTTCCTCGGAGCGGCCACGAATCCGCTCTCCACCTTCTCCATCGACGTCGACGCCGCCTCCTACAGCAACGTGCGCCGGTTCCTGAGCCAGGGCACGCTGCCGCCCAAGGACGCGGTGCGGCTGGAGGAGCTGGTCAACTACTTCCCCTACCGGTACCCCGACCGGAGTGGCGAGCACCCGTTCGCGGTCTCGACCGAGGTGGCGCCCTGTCCATGGGCCACAGACCATCGGCTGGTCCGCATCGGCCTCCAGTCCCGGCGTCTGCCCACCCGCGACCTGCCGCCGAGCAACCTGGTCTTCCTGATCGACGTCTCCGGCTCGATGAACTCGCCCGACAAGCTGCCGCTGGTCCAGCAGGCGTTCCGGACGCTGGTGCATGAGCTGCGGCCCGAGGACCACGTGGCGATCGTGGTGTACGCCGGCGCTGCGGGCCTGGTGCTGCCGTCCACCAGCGGGTCGGATAAGGCAACGATCCTGGGAGCGATCGACCAGCTCCAGGCGGGCGGCTCGACGGCGGGCGGCGCGGGGATCCGGCTGGCCTACGACGTGGCGCGCGAGCACTTGGACCCGGAGGGCAACAACCGCGTCATCCTGGCCACCGATGGCGATTTCAACGTCGGGGCAAGCAGCGACGCGGAGATGGTGCGCCTGATCGAGCAGCGGCGGGAGGAAGGCACCTTCCTCACCGTGCTCGGCTTCGGCACCGGCAACCTCAAGGACTCGAAGATGGAGCAGCTGGCCGACAAGGGAAACGGCCATTACGCATACATCGACAGCTTCCGCGAGGCGCAGAAGGTCTTCGTGCAGGAGTTCGGCGGGACGCTCTTCACCGTCGCCAAGGACGTGAAGATCCAGGTCGAGCTCAACCCGGCACGGGTGCAGTCCTACCGGCTCCTGGGCTATGAGAACCGGCTCCTCGCGAAGGAGGACTTCAAGGACGACAAGAAGGACGCCGGCGAACTGGGCTCGGGCCACTCGGTCACCGCGCTGTACGAGGTGGTGCCGGTGGGCGCCCGCGAGGTGGCGCTGGACGACGACAGCCTGACCTACCAGCAGGTCTCCCTACGGCCGGGTGCCCGGCACAGCTCGGAGCTGCTCACGGTGCGCCTACGCTACAAGGATCCCAGGGGTTCAAGCAGCAAACTGCTGGAAGTGCCCGTCACCGATCGGACCGGCGCGGCGTCGGAGGACATGCGCTTCGCCTCGGCGGTGGCCGAGTTCGCCATGCTGCTGCGGGAGTCGGAGCACCGCGGGCAGGCAAGCTGGGAGCAGGTGCTGTCGCTGGCCCGGGGCGCGCGAGGAGAGGACGAGCAGGGGTACCGCGGGGAGTTCATCGGGATGGTGGAGACGGCGCGGACCCTGGCGGGCGAGGGCGGCGCGGCATCTGGCCCCGGCGAGGTGGAGTAGACGGCTCGCGGTGGTGTTGACCATCCTCTGGGCCGCGCTCAGCTTTCGGGGACCATGAGGAGGCCCATATGGCAACCAATACGATCGAATCCGAGCTGCTGGACCTGGAGAAGCAATACTGGGAGGCGATCAAGAACAAGGACGCGAACGCCGCGATGCGCCTGAGCGACGACCCCTGCATCATCACCGGGGCGCAGGGGGTCGGGCGCATCGATCGTAAACGGCTCGGTGGCATGCTGAGCGCCGCGTCCTATACCCTGCATCGCTTCGAGCTGAAGCACGACGCGCAGGTGCGTCTGCTGACCGACGATGTTGCCGTCCTGGCGTATAGCGTCCACGAGGAGCTGACCGTGGACGGCAAGCCGGTGACGCTGAACGCGGCGGACTCGTCCACCTGGGTGCGTCGAGAGGGCCGTTGGGTCTGCGCTCTGCACACCGAGGCGATTGCGGGTGATCCCTTCGGGCGTGACCGGGTATCTGCCGGCGACTAGCGCCGGGAGCCGGGTGAGAGCCCGCTCACGGAAGGAATCAGGGCAGGGGGATAGAGTTGATCGGATACCCCGTGCAACTCCAACCCCTGCCGTGAGGTGCGCCGTGCTCCGCATCCGCCGCCATGTCCTCGTCCTCATGCTCGCCGCCGTCGGCTCGAGCGCACTCCAGGGATGCGCTCGCAACGCTCAGCGAGGCCTGGTGATCGGCGCCGCCGGCGGAGCCGTGATCGGGGGCGTGATCGGCAAGGTTTCCGGCTCCACCGCCAAGGGTGCCATCATCGGGGCCGCCGTCGGGGGTGCCGCCGGTGCCATCATCGGCGACCAGATGGACCGACAGGCCCACGAGCTCAAACAGAACATCCCCGGCGCGACGGTCGAGCGGGTGGGCGAGGGCATCCAGGTCACCTTCGAGTCCGGGCTGCTCTACGACTTCGACTCCGACGTGGTGAAGCCTGCCGCCCGAAGCAACCTCCGGGCACTGGCCCAGAGCCTGGAAAAGTACCCCGGCTCCGACCTGCTGATCCTGGGCCATACCGACAGCGTGGGCACGGACGAGTACAACAAGCGACTCTCGGTCCGGCGCGCCGACGCGGCAGCGGAGTATCTGGTGGCCCAAGGCGTCGAGCGCTCCCGGATCGGGACCGGCGGGTTGGGTGAAGAGGAGCCGATCGCGAGCAATGCCAACGACGCGGGCCGCAGCCAGAACCGCCGGGTCGAGGTGGCGATCTACGCCAGCGAGAAGCTCCGCGAGGAAGCCAGGCGGAAGGCAGGAACGCGCTGAGCTTCACAGCGTCGGATGCAGACTCGCCCGCGCAATCCGGGCACGCAGGTGCTCGTAGGCGCTCGCGCTCAGCCCGGCGACCACCAAACCCAATCCCCAGCCGCCCAGCACGTCCGTGGTCCAGTGGACGTCCAGGTAGATCCGGCTCAGTCCGACGAGCAGTGGTCCGAGCCAGCCGATCAGCAGGGCCGCTCGATGGGACAGGAGTCCCTCACGGGCCAGGAGGTAGGACAAGGTGATGAGCACGGCGGTTGAGGCCGTGGCGTGTCCGCTGGGGAACGAATAGGAGACCAGGTGCAGAGGTACCGCCCCCGGTGGCCGGATGCGATGAACGAGGTCTTTGACTCCGACGAACAGCGCACTGGCCACGGCCGGAGCGCTCGCAACGACGGCGGCGATATGCCGCCCGCGGCTGTTCCACAGCCACACCGCCATGGCCACCGCCAACCAGGTCAGTGCGTTGGCCGAGCCGACGATGGTGATCACCCGAAACACCGCCGAAACCTGCGGAATCTGATGGGCCAGCACCCAGGTGCGTACGGCTTCGTCGAAGCCCCTCGTCTCCTGCTCGACCACCTCACTGCCCACCCAGGCGAAGAGGGAGAGTCCGAGCAGCGAGGCGGACACGATGGCGATCCAGTACCAGGCCAGCGTTCGGAGCCAGCCCCCCAGCCGCTCACGCCGATGGCGCCACGATGTGAGGAAGGCGGGCACGGGCCGCTAGTCGTGCCTCCGGGAATCGAGGCTCGCCGGGCCCGCGCCGTTGCCGGCAAGGAAGGCGAAGATCAGAGCGTAGAGGAGCGCGAGCTCGCCGCCGTTCTGGATCGGCGCACCGCCCCTGGGCAGGTGGACCGTCACGAAGGCGAAGAGCATCTCGAGCAGTACCAGGACAGCCACTGGACGGGTGAAGAGTCCCAATACCAGAAGGAGTCCGCCGCCGGACTCGAGCACGCCGGCCAGCCCCATCAAGGAAACCAACGGCGCGGTGCCGCCCGTGGGTCCCATACCCCCGAAGAGACCGAACAGCTTCTGCAGGCCATGTTCCATGAAGAGCAGTCCGGCCCCAATGCGCAGCAGGGCGTGCAGCGCGGGTGCCCACCGGCGCGCCGGCGTGTGATGGCGCAGACGGTGGCCGACAACCGGTCTCGGCGGTGTGTACGTGTCGGTCATGGTGCTTCCCTCCAGCGGGTACAAACGGGGAGGATAGGCCCCCCTCGGGTGAGCAGCGGTGACCGGGGTCACGAGAGAGACGAGCTGTGCGGCTGGGGCAAAGGTAGGGAGCTCCGATGACGCTGGACACGTTTTCGACGGCCCGCCTCCGGGCCGAGCGCCTCACCGACGGGCATCTCCCCGAGCTCCGGCGCATGGATCAGGACCCCCGGTTCATGGCGCACCTGGGAGGCGTGCGGGACGGGGAGGGCACGGCCGCATACCTCGGCTGGAACCTGGAGCACTGGGCCGAGTACGGGTTCGGGCTCTGGATGCTCCGAGACTCGGAGACCGGTGGCATGGTGGGTCGGGCGGTGCTGCGCCATCTGGACGTCGAGGGCGTCGACGAGGTGGAGGTAGGCTACGGATTTGTACCCCAGGTCTGGGGCCGTGGCCTGGCCACCGAGGTGGCTCGCGCCTGCGTGAGCCTCGGCCGCGAACGGCTGGGGCTCGCCACGATCGTGGCGGTCACCCGTCCGGAACACGCGGCCTCGCAGCGGGTGATGCGGAAGGTGGGCCTGGTGTACGAGCGGGAGTTCCTCCACGCGGGATCGCCGCACCTGCTCTTCCGCACGCGCGATGGCGACGTTGCCCCGGTGTCACGGACGGTATGAAGCCACCCAGCTCACTCGATAGAGACCCCCAGGTGTCCGTCCGATTGGCGCTGTCGTCGGACGCCGCCGCACTCGCCCGGCTCCGCTACGAGTTCCGGGCCGGCATCGCCGAGGCCGCCGAGTCTGAGGCGGCGTTCGTCGAGCGCTGCACAGCCTGGATGGGCGAGCGTCTCCACCCGCGCGGGACCTGGCGCTGTTGGGTGGCCGAGTCGGGCAAGGCGATCGTCGGCAGCATCTGGCTCCAGCTCATCGAGAAGCTGCCCAATCCGGTGGGGGAGCTCGAGCGTCACGGTTACATCAGCAACCTCTACGTGCAGCCGCTCCAGCGCGGAAGCGGGCTCGGTTCGGCGCTGCTGGCGGAGTGCTTGCGGGAGGCCGACGCCCTGGGGGTGGACGCGGTGATCCTCTGGCCCACGCCACAGAGCCGGAGCCTGTACGCGCGGCACGGCTTCGCCGTCCGCGACGACCTCATGGAGCGGCGGGGGTGAGGCGGCTCGGTCCCCCGGGGGTCAAAGCGACCCGAGGAACGCCAGCAGCGCCGCCCGCTGCTGGGCCGACATGCCGAGCACCCGATCTTGCGATGCCGCGGCCTCGCCCCCATGCCATAACACCGCCTCGAGCAGCGAGCGCGCCCGCCCGTCATGCAGGAAGTTGGTGTGCCCGTTCACCGTCTCTACCAGTCCGATGCCCCAGAGTGGCGGGGTCCGCCACTCGCTGCCCGATGCCTGGAAGTCCGGCCGTTGGTCCGCCAGGGCCGGGCCCAAGTCGTGGAGCAGGAGGTCGGTATAGGGATGGATCACCTGGTTCGAGACTTCCGGAATCCCCGCCAAGCTGCCGGTACGCAGCGTCGGCGCGTGACAGTCGTCGCACCCCGCCGCGTAGAACTCGCTCTCACCCTGCCGGGTCAGTGGTTCGGAGAGATTCCGCCGCGCCGGCACGCCCAGGGTGCGGGCATAGAACGCGACGTCCTGGACGGTCTGGTCATCGACTTCCGGCGGGTGCGCCGTGCACCCGGCGTATTCCCCTTCGCAGGATTCGGCACTGAAGAGGGGTGACGTGATGCCCATGTCGCCGTTGTAGGCGCCGGCGGTCTGCTGCACCAGGTTGGGAACGTTCGCCTTCCAGCCGAAGCGTCCCAGCGCCGTGCGCTGCAGGACCTCGTCCCAGACATAGTTGGGCCGGCCCGACACCTTGAAGGTGTGCACCTTCTTGCTGGCGAGCGCGAGCACGTCGGCCTCGGGCACCGCCTCGAGCAGGCCGAGTCCGAAGACGAAGGGAGCGACTCGTGGCGAGAGCAGCACGCCAGCCGGCAGCGCCGCGTAGCCGTTGGAGATCGTATAGTGTGGCACTTGGAGGTGATAGGCGGTGCCATCGGTGAAACTGCCGGCCGAGTCCGTGTAGGAGACACCGGCATAGACCTCCGGCGTGAAATCAGGCACCGCCCTCAACTGGAGCTGAGTGCCGAAGCCCGGCACCGCGACGGGCCCGTTGTGCGGGCCGGTTCCGGCCACGCTGGCACGGAAGAGCAGGGAGCTGAACGGCTCGCCGCTGGCGGGCGGGCGTCCTCGTCCATCCCCTTCATGGCAGGCTTCGCAGGACACGTTGTCGAACACCGGGCCCAGCCCGGCGTTCGCCGCCGCGGGCGAGGGCACGAACTCGACCTCGAACTCCGCGTCGCCGGTCTCGTGCCGCGCGAGGCTCAGTGCCTGGAGGTTGGGCGCGGCGAGTGAGAAGGCCTCCACCGTGGCGTCGAAGACGGTGGCCGCGCCGCCGGAGAGGGCCGTGCGGGCGCTGAGGCCGCGGGTGTCGAAGGAGAGCTCCAGCGTGGAAGTGGAGAGCGTGTCGTTGGAAGCGAGTGCGGGTTGATCCGGCGCCATGACGCTGGTGTCATCCGAGCAGGCGATGATCCCGAGCGCCAGAAGAACGAGGGGTATACGCGTCATAGAGACCCCAGTCTTGGAGAACAGGGTATGCACGTCATGCCTCCGCTCGGGACTTCACTGAGCGGGAGACGCGCACTCCGACAGGACCAAAGACCGGCCTGTCAGGCGTGCCTACGAGTATCGATGAGTACTGGTGGGGGTGGCTGCGACGAGAGCCGATCGATCGCGATGGAACGGACGCCGAGGTGGCGCCATCTCGTTTTCAGGTGCTCGCGACGGCCACACAATGGGAATGGGGCACGCGGCTGTCAAGTGTGTCGCGGCGATACAGGCGGGAAGATAAATGAAGCTGGTGCTGCAGATTCTGCTGCTATCGGATCACGATCAACCCCGATCTCTGTCTGAGCTCGTCGCCGGAGGTGACGGACGGGGCGGAGGCTCAGCCGGACCCGTTCCGATGTGCCGCAACGTTGCCGCCGTTTTCCGCCTGCAGCAACGGGACGCCATTCTTCGCGGGTCCGCCGAGCTCGAGTACCCGGTCCACTCCGCTGGCCGTGATGGCGAACGCGCCGCTCTCGGTGCGCAGGATCCAGCCGTTCTCTCTGAGATACCAGAGGTGGAACTTCATATGCTCCTCCGGGCAGCCGAGGAGGCGCTCGAGCTCCACCACACCGATGCCCGGACGGTCGGGGTCGTTCCGGCGAGCGGTGTAGAGTAGCGTGAGTGCCGCGTCCCGAATCCGGCGATCGGCGGACACGTCACTGACCGAGGTCTCCTGATCGAAGATCCGCCAGCGGAGCTCGCGGACCTGCTCGTACTCCGCGTCGTACTTGGCGCGCAGGTTGGGATGAGAGAGCACCCGGAACGCCTCCATCACCCCTTTGAAGCGCTCGGGATCGCCGCTCTCGGTATTGTCGGGGTGAAATCGCTTGGCCAGATGCCGAAAGATCCGCTGGATCGTCTCGTGATCGGCCCGAGGCGATACCTGTAGAACCTCGTAATGATCCGACTGTTCCGACTCGACCATGGTCTCACCCAGGGGAAGGTGTCGGCGAGCGAACGGCTACGAGCGTCGTATCGGCATCCGGACCAGATGTCGAGAGCTGCGCGCGTCGCCGAGGATCGACGCCTGCTATTCCAGGAGATCGAGGGCACTTATGCAGATTCTGCGCCGCCGCCGTACGCGCCGTCGCGGATATCTCACGCTCGAGTCGGATCGGTAACTCCAACGATCCGACTAACATGATGCGCCATTTGAGGGCCGTCCAGACCCTGGGTGGTGGAGCTGCCGTCGACTGTAGGAAGAATGTTGCAGCGGCGCGGGGTGGGTACGACAACTCTTGCACTCGCGATCGCATCTCCCTACGTGCGGCAGGTTCGCGAGCCGCGCCGGCATTCGCCCTATGCCAGAGTCGGTCAGGTCAGTCGCCGGCTGATCCCGCGCTCCTTCCGGCCGCTCGCAAAGCCTTCCGGCGGGTGATAGCTTACCGCGCTCACCGGAGGAATCATGGACGCCGGCATCCCGATCGTCTGAGCCTGTTGGCCGACTCCCTGCTTCCGCCGGAGCGCTGGCCCGCGCTGCCCGCGCCCCATCGCGAGTTTCTGCTCGCGGCGGTGGGGCGTTGCCGGCAGATGACATCTCTCCTGGGGCTCGCGGCGGGCGGGTCGTTTGCCGTTGGCGGGCTGGACCAATATTCCGATCTCGATCTCCTCGTACTGGTCGACCCCGCGGGCCCGCCGTTCGAGCTCGCCGAACGACTCGGCCTCGCTCGAGCCCTGGGCCCGCTGCTCACCGGCTTCACCGGCGATCACGTGGGCGAGCCGCGACTGTTGATCTGCCTCTACGGACCTCCGGTCCTCCACGTCGATCTCAAGTTCATCACCCCGGATGACCTGCTCGCCCGTGTAGAGGATCCGCTAGTTCTTTGGGAGCGTGACGGCAGCATCAGCGCGGCCCTGGGCCGTGGGCAGGCCGAGTTTCCGGTTCCTGACCGGCAGTGGCTGGAGGATCGGTTCTGGGTCTGGATCCACTATGGGGCCGCGAAGGTCGCCCGGGGAGAGCTGTTCGAGGCGCTCGACATGCTCGCCTTCCTCCGGGCCCGCGTGCTGGGCCCCCTGGCACTCGAGGCCGCGGGGGCCCGGCCCACCGGCGTGCGCCGGCTCGAGTCGGCGGCTCCCGAAGCCGGCCGGAGGCTGCGCGAGGTGGTGGCCTCGTACGATCCGGCCGATTGCTGTCGGGCCCTGCGCTCGGCTGTCGCTCTCTACCAGCAACATCTGGCCGGAGGCTCCGGGCCTGCCTTGGTCCGGCGCAGCGAGGCGGAGGCCACCGCCATCGACTACCTGGCGGAGGTCGAGGCCAGACTGCCGCACCCGGGAGAGAATCGATGACTCCTGCGATCCCGCCGGTGGCGATCGTCACCGCCGCGAGCCGCGGCATGGGCGCTGCTTGCGCGCGCGAGCTGGCGCGGCGGGGTTACCGGCTCGCGCTGCTGGCGCGGTCGGCGGAGGTAGAGGCGCTCGCGGCGGAGCTGGGTGGCGTCGCGGTGCGAGGCTCGGTCACGGATGCGGATGCGCTGGAACGCGTGGTCGAGGCGGCACGCCTCAAATTCGGACAGGTAGACGCGGTGGTGAACAATACCGGCCATCCGCCCAAGGGCGACCTGCTGAGTCTGAGCGATGAGGAGTGGCACGCCGGGCTCGACTTGCTGCTTCTGGCTGTCGTGCGGATGGCGCGGCTGGTGACTCCGCTGATGCTGACGCAGGGGAGTGGAGCGATGGTGAACATTTCCAGCTTCGCCGCCGCGGAGCCGGGCCTGGGCACTCCGGTCTCGTCCACCCTGCGCTCGGCACTAGGCAGCTTCGCCAAGCTCTACACCCAGCGGTATGGCTCCGGGGGGCTGCGGATGAACAACATCCTGCCAGGCTGGATCGACACCTACGCCGTGGCGCCGGAGGTGGTGGGGACGATTCCGGCCGGGCGGCCGGGCACGGCGGACGAAGTGGCGCGCGCCGCCGCGTTTCTCCTCTCCTCGGAGGCGAGCTACATCGCGGGGCAGAGTCTGCTGGTGGACGGCGGCCTGGTGCGGGCGGTCTGAGCCGTGGCGACGACCTGCCGCCTCGGCCCGCGCTCCTCAATCGATGTCGATGGCCGACGAATCGGTGGGCAGGCGCACCGTGCTGCCGCTCCAGGTGGCCCAGGTGAGCGGGCAGCCGAAGCCGAACGGTGGATCGGGATGCCCGGCGCGGTCGAGCAGATCGTGCAGCATCTCATGGCGGACTACCATCTCGTTCTGGGTCCAATCGGCGGCGATGAAGATTTCGTGGTCCGGCTCCCAATGCCCGGCGCACTTGCCACTCGAGCAGGAGAAGCTGTGTCCCGGGACCACCTGCCAGCGCACCCGATCGAAGTCGCCCACCAGGCCGGAGCAGGCCTGCGTCTTCGCCCACCATTGGCGGTACACGGCGGGCGCATCCATCGGCCTCTCCCCCGCGGGATCGAAGCCGCAGGCGATCACGGCGAGGAGCAGCGAGGCCGGTATCAGGCGAAGGAGTGGTTGGCGAGTCACGTCGTTTGTCAAGGCAACCGACGTGCCGTCGATCAGACGTTCGGCAAACGCTTGACTGGCAATGACAACGGCGCCCCGTGGCGAGCATGGCCGGAGGCCGACGGGGCATGATGCGGCGTCTCTGCGTCTTCTGCGGGTCGAATTCGGGCCACGCTCCTGCCTATCGCTCGCTCGCTGTGCAACTGGGGCAGACGCTGGCCCGGCGGAGCATCGAGTTGGTGTACGGCGGCGGCCGGGTGGGACTCATGGGCGTGCTGGCGGATGCTGCGCTCGAGGCCGGCGGCGTGGTCATCGGAGTGATCCCGCAAGCGCTGCTGGACCGGGAGATCGGCCACCGGGGACTCACCGAGCTCCAGGTGGTCGGGTCGATGCACGAGCGCAAGGCGATCATGGCGGAGCTGGCCGACGGTTTCGTGGCACTCCCCGGAGGGATCGGTACGCTAGAGGAGCTGTTCGAGGTGTGGACCTGGGCACAGCTCGGTCTCCACGCCAAGCCCTGCGGGCTGCTCGAGGCCGAGGAGTTCTTCGCGCCGCTGGTCCGCTTCCTCGATCACCTGGTGGCCACCGGCTTCGTCTCACCGGCCCATCGCAGGATGCTGGTGACCGCAGGGTCGCCCGACGAGCTGCTCGCCCGGTTCGCCAGCTATGAGGCGCCCAGGGTGGGCAAATGGGTCGAGCCGTCGGAGACCTGAGAGCAGTAGGCGCCGCGTCCCCGGTCTCGTACGCGCGCCGGCTGGGACTCTTCTCCGGCACGATGGCCGTCGTCGGTGGCATCATCGGCGGCGGCATCTTCCGCACGCCGGCTGCCGTGGCGGAGCGGGTCGGCTCCCCGGGGCTGGCGCTCGCGGCCTGGGTCATCGGCGGTGTCGTCGCGCTGATCGGGGCCTTCTGCTACGGTGAGCTGGGGCAGCGCTGCCCCAAGGCGGGCGGGGGATACGTCTACCTGCGGGAGACCTGGGGGCCGCTCCCTGCATTTCTCTATGGCTGGGGGTTGCTCCTGGTCATCGCCACCGGGGCCATCGCGGCGGTCGCGGTCACCTTTGCCAATTACGCGCTGGCGCTCGCCGGCCTCTCCGAACGGCTCACCACGCCGGTGGCCGTCGGTGCGATCATTCTGCTCACGGCAGTGAACTACCGGGGCGTCCGGCCGGGCGCCTTCACCCAGAATATCTTCACCCTCCTCAAGCTCGGCGCGTTGGCCGTTCTGATCGCGGCTGGACTGCTGGCGAACCCTGCTCCGACTGCGATCGCCGCTCCCCCGGCGGCGGCGGGTTGGCCGGCGCTGATCGTGAGCGTCGGGGCCGCGCTGGTGCCGATTCTCTTCACCTACGGCGGCTGGCAGCAGACCAACTTCATCGCCGAGGAGATCATCCAGCCGGAACGGAATCTCCCGCGCGCGCTGGTGGCCGGAGTGAGCGTCGTGGTCACCGTCTACCTGCTGGCCAACCTGGTGTACCTGCGCGTCCTCGGTCTGCCCGCGCTGGCCCGGAGCTCGGCCCCGGCGGCGGACGCGATGCGGGCGGTGCTGGGCCCCGCGGGAGGAAGGCTGATCGCCGCGGGCATCGCGGCGTCCACCTTCGGGTTCCTCAACCTCGTCATTCTGGTCACCCCCCGGGTGATTCAGACAATGGCGGCGGACGGGGCGTTCCTGCCGCGGCTCGCCGTGCTGCACCCGGTGCACCGGACACCCGCCGCGGCGCTGTTGCTCCAGGCGGCCTGGGCAATCGTGCTCACCGTCTCCGGCAGCTTCAGCCAGCTGGTCGACTACGTTGCGTTCGGCGACTGGATTTTTTTCGGGCTCACGGTGGCGGGGCTGTACGTCTATCGCGCCCGGGACCGGGCCGAGGGCGTGGTGGCCGGCCCGCGCGCGTTCAGGGTGCCGGGATATCCCTGGACACCGGGCCTCTTCGTCGGGGCGGCACTCTATGTCGTTGCGAGCTCGGTTGCCGCCAATCCGACCAACGCGCTGATCGGCACCGGCTTGCTCGGACTGGGGGTGCCGGTGTACCTGTTCTGGAAGCGGCGTTCGGCGGGGGTGCCGGCTGGCTGAGGTCGAGGGTCGATCTGGCGAGAAGGGCTCCCGCGCCGTAAACTGCATTACCAACTCCCACGACAAGAGAATCGTCCGCGGCTCGATACGCGGCCCCAGAGCGGGTCGCGATCATCGACCCGTCGCCGAGCTCCGAGATCCGCCGGTGCCTCACCGCCTGACACTCATCGCCGTTGCCGGACTCACGCTGGCCGGCTGTACCGCTCAACTCAACACCACGCAGCTCGCCGGCGGACCGCGACCGGTGCGGCTGCGGATGCGGCCGGCCGTCTTGCACAACGGATTCGAGACCGTGGTCACGGTGGAGAGTCCCGGCTCGGACAGCATCGCGCTCGAGTCGGTCAACGGACTGGACCGCTACTGGACCACTGGGCCGCTGCTCCGGGCCTCGCTGAGCGGCGGTTTCGGTGACTCCCTCCCGCGGATCCTGTCCGCCGCGCGCTGGCATGGCCGGCTGCTCGACCGGATGGTCAAACCCGCCCGCATCGTGGCCTGCCGGGCCGGTCAGTGCCGGGAGTTCTATCACGAGTTCCCGGTCCAGTTGTTCGAGCGCAACCGGCGCAAGGTGGTGCTCGCCGCGGGCTGGAGCACGATGTTCGCCCGCCGTGCGGTGACCGGTGAGCGGGAGAGCGTGCTCTTCAAGGAGGCGCTGAACAACACCGTCTGGACGGTGCAGGCCGACATGGCCGCGCACAACTGGAGCGCGCAACTCCAAGGCTACATCGGACCCGACGAGCAGGGAGGACATCTCGATCTCTCCCGGGTGCTCAAGCACGGGGGCGAGGCCCTGGGGTACGGGATCGCCTTTCATGCCGGCATCGCACGCAGCGGGTGGCTGCCCGAACACAGCAGTCCGCTGCTCATCGACCGAACGGTCTATCAGTTCAGCGCGGGCCCCAGCGTCATGATCAAGGGGATCACGGCCAGCTCCCAGCTCGGGATCTACACCGACGGGCGCGAGGCGCTCCAGGTGGTGAGCACCCGGGTCGCGGTGAACGGCGACCTCACCCAAGTGCGGAGCCCGGTCACGCTGGCCGCGGAAAAGACGTTCTCGTTCGGATCGGGAGCCGTGGTCTCCCGGCGGCGGGACGCGGTCGAACGGCTCACGGCATCGCTGGACCTGCTCGATAACTTCGCGCTCAACCTGGGACTGACCAATCACCGGAGCGCCTGGCCGAACGCCCAGCCGGCGTCCGACATCCGCGCCTCTGAGATGCTGATCACGCTGGGCGGCCAGTACTCGGTCAGCTGGTAGTTCTCCGCCTGGTCCAGACGCAAACCGGGCCGGCTCACGCCGGCCCGGTTTGTTCCATCGGTACGCTCCCGCGGCTACGCTCCCCCGCCCGGCACTCGGGCGCGGGCCCTGTCAGGGCGCTGTGCCGAGCGGGAAGGCGGAGGGAAGGCCGTTCGCCACGGTGGTTGCCGCCGCGCTGCATTCGGGATGGCCCCAGCCGCTGGTGCTGGTCCCGTCGGGCTGGATGTCGTAGACGATGTTGTCGTCGCCGCTCACCGGGTTGACGCCGCCGGGCACGAAGTCGAGGCCCAGCGCGTCCCGCAGCTTCCACGCGATGTTGTGGTCGGCGCAGGAGGTGTCGCCGCTGACGCCGACCGCGCCGATCAGCTCGCCACTGGAGTCGTAGAGCGCCAGCCCTCCGCCGAACACGTTGATCCCGCCGATGCGCTTGCCGACCATGAAGTCGCTGTCGGTCCCGTAGTCATCGGCGTTGCCGCCATACGCCACCGACGGGTCGACCGGGTTGCTCTCCTGCAGACCGAACAGGGTCCCGCCGGGCTGCGTGGCGGAGTAGAGATTGGCCGTCGAGAGCGCCAGCCCGGGCAAGCTGAACGCGTTCGCCGTGTTCGCCTTCTGCGCGGAGATGACCCGCGAGCCAGGCCACTGGTCGCCTTCCTTCGCGCCGGTAAACGCGACCGCGCGCACGATGCCGCTCCGGTCCACCACGGTGGCCCACATGTTGAGATTGAAGCCGCCGTTGGGGTCCGTCGTGTCCTGCGCCGTCTGCAGCGCCGTGAGCAACTGCGCCTGGGTCGGCAGATTAGCACTGCCGGACGGCCCCACCCCTCCATCGTTGTTGTTGTCGTCGCTGCAGGCCGTAAGACCGAAACTCAGACTCGCCGCCATGATCGCCATGGCCGCGCTGCGGCGGATCGCACACGGACTATGCATCGCTGTCTCCCTTTCTACGAGAAGGGACCGGTGCTGCGGGGAAAAACACTTGGTGACGTAGGGCTGGTACGGCGGTCAGGCCTGCACTGGTCTATATGTCCCGCGGCGAGCGGCGGAGCTAGGCGGAACAAAGATGACCAGGCAAGCCACCAACGTAGGAACTAGCAGATGTCAGGTCAAGCGTGGGTCTGGGCGGGCGCCTTCAGTGGCTGCTGAACTCCTCCATCGCGCACAGGTTGAGGAAGGCGGCGAGCTCCTCCGCCTCGCGCGGCGTGTTGACCATGATCACGGTCTCGCCACGTTGCACCTGGGGGATGAACCCCAGGCCTCCTCGGCCGGGCTTCTTGAGTGGCTTGGTGGTCACCTGCCACGGACCCTCCTGCAGGTCCGCCACCGGGTTCTCGGTCCCCAGCACTTCCGCGATGAACCGGCGCAGCAGGGTAGAGTCGCGCCGGAGCCGGCCGCGCGGCCGGCGCTGATGCCGGATGAGGGCCGCGAGCTCGAGCGAAGCACGCTGGCAGTAAGTTTGCGGTGCGAGTTCCTCCATCGCTCGGACGCCTCACCTGGTGGGGTAGGTATAACTTAAGTTGTCCAACCGGTTTGGCTAGCATGGGCAGGCTCGCCGAGTACCGCGGATCCTCTGGCAGGATCCTGGCGTTTCGAGTGGGGCGCCGATGTGGCCCACCGGCATCGCCCGGCTGCGCGTTGCGCCCGGTGAGCAGCTGAGGATGCAGATCGCGGGATGTCAGACGTCTCCAGAGCGGCAAATCAGACCCTTCCTTTCAGGTGCCTCATGAGCGGCCGATTCAGCCCAATCCGACCGGCCACTCTTCTCCTCGCGTTGCTCCTGGGCTGCGGTGGAGACCCCACCGGTCCATCCACCGGCAGCCTGGCCGTGCAGGTCAGCGGCCTCCCGGCGGGCACCTCCGCCGACCTGGTGGTCACCGGCCCAGGCGGCTTCAACCGCCCGCTCGCAGCGTCTCAGACGCTCACGGCACTCACGCCGGGCACCTATACCATCGCCGCCTCCAGCGTGTCTGCCGGGAGTACTGCCTTCGTGGCCACGCCGGCATCGCAGTCGGTGGCGGTGAGCAAGAGCGATACACCCTCGACCGCCTCGGTCAGCTATGGCACCGCCAGCGGCGCCCTCACCGTCACCGTGGTGGGACTGCCGCCCGGTACCGCGGCCGCCGTCACCGTCTCCGGGCCCAACGGCTTCTCCCAAAGCGTCACGGCCACGCAGACGCTCACCGGGCTCGCGCAGGGCAGCTACGTCGTCGGCGCCGGGCCGGTGTCCTCCGGAGGAGCCCAGTACAACGGCACTCCCGCCAGCCAGACCGTGGCGGTGGCCGGCAACACAACCTCGTCGGCCGGTGTGGTCTACAGCACGGGAGCGGTGGGCAGCCTCAATCTGCGGATCGACGGCCTGTATCTCACTCAGAGCGTGCAGACCTATTCCGGCAGCGTGCCACTGGTGAAGGGTCGCGACGGTTATCTCCGGGTGTTCGTCACCGCCAACCAGATCAATGCCTCCAGGCCCACCGTTCGGGTCCGCTTCTTCAACAGCGGCCTGCTGACCTCGACGGTGACCATCAATGCGCCCAGCGGGTCGGTGCCCCAGTCGCCTGACGAAGGCACGCTCAACAGCTCCTGGAACATCCCGGTCTCCGGGGCGCTGATCCAGCCGAACCTCTCGATCCTGGCCGACGTCGATCCGACCAATGCGATCGCCGAATCGAACGAGACGGACAACGTGTTCCCCGCGTCGGGAACGGCACTCGCCTTGAGCGTGCGCACCACCCCCACCTTCAGGGTCCACCTGGTTCCGATCAAGCAGAGCAACGGGTCGGTGGGCAACGTGACCTCGGCGAACAAAGACCAGTTCCTCACCACCACAATGAAGATTCATCCTCTTGCCGCGTACGATGCCGACGTCCGGGGCACGCCTTACACCACCTCCGCGCCGGTCGTCGACGCCAACAACACCAACAACGCGTGGACCACCATCCTGAGTGAACTGTCCACGCTGCGGAACACCGATGGCAGCAGCCGGTACTACTTCGGCGTGCTCCATCCCGGCTACACCAGCGGAGTCGCTGGGATCGGGTATGTGGATGGGAGGGCCGCGATGGGGTGGGATTACCTGCCGAGCGCAGCGAACGTGGCGGCGCACGAGTGGGGACACAATTGGGGAAGGAACCACGCTCCCTGCGGCGGTCCCACTGGAGTCGACCCGGATTATCCCTACGCCAACGCGGCCATCGGGGTCTACGGCTTGGACGTGACCGCCTCCACGCCCACGCTCAAGCCGCCCACCGCCACTGACGTGATGGGGTACTGCAACAACCAGTGGATCAGCGATTACACCTATCTCGGCGTGCTCGACTATCTGACGACCAGCCCGGCGGTGGCGTCCGCCTCGGTCCAGGCGGCGCAGCCGTGTCTCCTGGTGTGGGGCCGGATCGTGGATGGCCGGGCGGTGTTGGAGCCTGCCTTCGAGGTCCTGACCCACCCCCGCCTGCCGGCCGGCGCCGGTCCCTACACCGTGGAAGGCACCGACGAGTCCGGATCCCGCGTGTTCAGCCTGAGCTTCACCCCGGAGCAGGTGGCGGATGATCCGCATGGCGCCCAGCTCTTTTCCTTCGCGATCCCCCTCCCGTCGGAGCGCGTCACCCGCATCGCTTCACTGCGGATGGCGGGCGAGGGGCGGGCGGCGCAGACCCGGCGCAGCTACTCGATGACCCGCCAGATGCGCTCGGCGCCCGTGTCGCTGGAGGCGCGCCGCAGCGCGCCGGGCCGGGTCGCCCTCCGGTGGGATGCGAGCCGTCATCCGATGGTGATGGTTCGAGACGCGAAGACCGGCGAGGTGTTGTCGCTGGCCCGCGGTGGTGCCACCGAAGTCTTCACCGACAAGAGCGACCTCGATCTGGTGCTCTCCAACAGCGTCCAGAGCCGGCAGCTCAGAGTGGTGGTCCCACGCTGATGCCGCGGCGCCGCGCCATGCTCATCCTCGCGGGCAGCCTCGCCGGATGTGCTCCACGGCCCCCGGCGCCGGTGCCCGTGTCGGCGGGACAATCTGCCTCCGCGGCGACCGACTCCGCGGCGACGGATTCCGCGGTGCTGACGCTGGAGCGCACGCCCTGCTTCGGAGCCTGCCCGGTCTACCGGGTCACCGTGTCTGCCGACGGCACCGTACATTTCCAAGGGAAATCGTTCGTCTCGCATCTCGGATCCGCCCTCGCGCATATTCCCAAGGCGCGGATGGACAGCCTGATCGCCGAGCTGGATGCTGGGGGCTATTTCCGTTTCGACGAGCGATACGTGCCCGGGTCCCCAGCCTGCGGGAATGCCGCCACCGACCTGCCCACGGTCACCACCTCG
This sequence comes from Gemmatimonadales bacterium, assembly GCA_036265815.1. Lineage (NCBI taxonomy): Bacteria > Pseudomonadati > Gemmatimonadota > Gemmatimonadia > Gemmatimonadales > Gemmatimonadales bacterium. The sequence continues at coordinate 24,344 of DATAOI010000021.1, read as the reverse complement.
GTCACCCTCGGCGGCCGAACCAAGCGGATCGAGCATTACCGAGGCTGCTCCGCCGCGCCCCTGAGCCTGAGCCGGTTGGAGGACAGGATCGATGAGGTCCTGAACACTCGGCGGTGGGTCGGGCAGGGACGCTAGGGCCGGGCTCCTCCAGAGCCAGGCGTGCCCAGTGGGCAGAGCATCACCACCGCACTGCTCGGGCATACACTGCTGAATTCTCCTGAGGCGCGAATCTCCGCCGGCACTTTCTCGCGCGCCACCGGCATGAATCCGAGCCTGGGGAAGTAGCTCGCCCCCGTCGTCGTCAGGAGGTACACCTCCTCCAGCCCTTCCTGCCCGGCCCAGTCCAAACGATCGCGCACTAAAGCCTCACCGATCCCACGGCCGCGCCGATCCGGCGCAGTGATCACCGAGCGCAGCAGCCCGTACCGGCCGTACCGCTCCACGCCGGCCGCGCCCGTCAGCCGGCCCGACTCGACAGCCACCGCATAGCCGCTGCCGAACTGATCCTCCAGTCCATCCAGAGGCAAGGCGGCATCCGCCAGTAGCCTTCGAACCGCGTCGAGGTCCTCCCGACGTGCCGGTCGGATCTCCATGGTCTCACATCCTTCCAATGGCCTGTGTCTGGGTCCGCCGCCCCGGATCCAGCCGGTCCCGAACTGCATCCCCCAGCAGCGTGGCCGCCACGACGACCAGCACCAGCGCCACCCCGGGTGCCGTGGCGACCCACGGCGCGTTCACCAGGGTGTCCCGCCCGGAGGCGATCAGATTCCCCCACGACGGCGTCGGCGGCTGCACGCCGAGACCGAGAAAGGAGAGGCCGGCCTCGAGCAGAATTGCGTTCCCGAGGCCCAATGCGGCCGCCACGATGACCGGCGTCAGCGCGTTCGGCAGGATGTGCCGCAGCAGGATTCGTGGCCCCGGTACCCCCAGCCCGACGGCGCTCTCGACGAACGGTCTGACCGCGAGGGCCCGCACTTCTCCATGCACCAGGCGAGCGATCGTCATCCAGCCGGTCACGCCGAGCACCACGATCACCAGCCAGGCGCTCGGCTGCCACAGCGAAGCGAGCAGCAACAGGAGGACGACCCGGGGGAGGGCCAGGGCGAAGTCGGTGAGCGCGAGCAACGCCGCCCCGGCCCAGCCGCGCCAGAAGCCGGCCAGTGCGCCGACCGCCACGCCGAGCAGCACCGAGATCAGCACCGCCAGCGCGCCCACGCCGAGCGAGACCCGGGCGCCGAACAGGAGCCGGGCCCACACGTCCCGGCCGAAGCGGTCGGTGCCCAGGAGATGGAGGGTGCCCCCTGCGTCCGCGCTCAACGGCGGGAGGAACCGGGTGGTCACGATGTCACGATGGACGAATGGATCGCCGCCGATCCACGGCGCACCGAGCGCGGCCAGCACCGCGAGGCCGAGCACGCCCAGGCCGAAGGCAGCCCGTCGGTCTCGGAGGAGCGACCCGCTCATCGAACCCGAGGGTCGGCCCAGCTCACCAGCAGCTCGGCGAGAAGATTCCCCAGCACCACCAGCACTGCGCTCACCGCGGTCGCGGCCATCACCACCGGATAGTCGCGAGCCTGGACGCCCTCGACCAGGACTCGGCCGACCCCGGGCCAGGCGAAGATCGCCTCGATGAAGACCGCGCCTGAGAACAGGGTTGGCAGCGAAAGCCCGAGCAGCGTCAGCACCGGGATGAGCGCGTTCCGCAGCACGTGCCGCAGCGCGATGCGCGTCTCCGAGAGCCCCTTTGCTCGTGCGATGGCGACATAGGGCAGCCCGGCCACGTCGAGCATGGCGCCCCGAACGAACCGCGCCGTGCCCCCGATGCCGATCAGCGTGAGGGTGGCGAGGGGAAGGACCAGGTGGCGGAGCCGGTCGGCCTCACGCTCCCAGCCGGTCAGAAAGTCCGCATCGAACCCGGCGGAGCCGAAGGCCGGCAGCAGCTTCAACTGATAGGTGAAGAGCATGACCAGCATGAGACCCAGCCAGTAGCCCGGCAGCGCGAAGAGCGCGACGCTCAACACGGAGAGCGCGGCATCCAGACCGCCGCCCCGGGTGGCCTGCACCGCGCCCACGGCGATGCCGAGCAGGTAGCTGAGCAGCAGGGAGATGCCGACCAGCCGCACGGTGGCGGGCCACGCCTCGCCCAGCATGGCGCGCACCGGCCGGCCGGTGGCGATGCTGGTGCCCCAATCGCCCCGGGCGAAACGGCTGAGCCAGGCGGCGTATTGCAGGGGGAGCGGCCGGTCGAGCCCCAATGCGTGCCGCTGGCTCGCCACCTGCTCGGCCGTCGCGGCCGGTCCCACCAGGAGCAGGGCGGGGTCACCGGGCGCCAGTCGAAGCAGGAAGAACATCAGGGTCACCACGCCGAGGATGACGCTGATGCCGGTGAGCGCGCGGCGTGCCAGCAGGGACATGCCGGGCAATTTACCTTACGCCGTGCCCCGTCGCCCGCGCTGGTCACCGCTCATCTGCCTGGCCCTGGCGGCCTGCCAGCCGTCGGCGTCGCGCCGCGGGGCGACGGTGCTCTTCGCTTCCGGCGCCGACCTCCAGAGCATCAACCCCCTGCTCACGCTGCATCCGCTGGCCCGGCAGGTCCAGCGCTACGTGCTGCTGACGACACTGGCCCGCTACGACAGCGTGCTGGCTCCTCGGCCCTACCTTGCGCGGAGCTGGGACTGGTCGGCCGACCGGCGTCGGCTCGCCTTTCATCTCGAATCCGCGGTGCGCTGGCACGACGGGCTCCCGACGACCGCGGCTGACGTGGCATGGACCCTCCGGGCCGCGGCCGACCCCGCGACCGGCTACCCTCGAGGCAGCGAGCTCGCCGGCGTCGACTCGGTCATCGCGCCCGACGATTCGACCGTGGTCCTCCGGTTCACGACGCCCCAGTCCCGCTTTCCCGACGTGCTCACCGACCTCGCGATCCTCCCGGCCCACCTGCTGGACACGGTGCCGCACGACCGCCTGCGGCAGGCCGCCTGGAACACGGCCCCGGTGGGCAATGGTCCCTTTCGCTTCGTGGCGCACGAGGCCAATCGCCGGTGGGTCTTCGCGGCCAACCCCGATTTCCCGGCGCGCCTGGGCGGTCCGCCCCGGCTTCGGCGCTTCATCCTCGTCGTGGTCGACGAGCCGACCACCAAGCTGGCCGCGCTCGCGGCGGGCGAGCTCGATTTCGCGGGCATCCAGCCGGCGCACGCCGACTTCGTCCGCCGGGATTCCGCGCTCGCCGTCCTGAGTTATCCGATTCTCATGACCTATGGCCTCGTGCTCAACACTCGGCGCGGTCCGTTCGACGCCATCGGGGTGCGCCGCCGGCTGAATCGGGGTATCGACCGCCGGGAGATCGTCGACGGCTACCTCTACGGCTTCGGCACTCCCGCCGAAGGGCCGGTTCCTCCCGAAGTGCCCGGCTATCTTCCCATCCCTGCGGCAGACGGTGCGCCGCCGGCCCGGAGCGGTGCCGCGATCGGTTTCGAGCTGTTGACGGTCGGCAGCGGAGAAGCACCGATGGAGCAGATGATCCAGAGCCGTCTGGCCACGGAGGGATTCGAGGTCACCATCCGCCAGCTCGAGCTCACCGCCTTTCTCGCCCGGGTCTACGGTCCGGCGCACGACTTCGAGGCCGCGGTGCTGGGCGTGCCGGGCGACCTCGGGCTGGGCTACCTGCGGCCGTTGGCGGAGCTGGCCGGCCGGACGGCCCCGGCCGATCCCGCGGCCGCGCAGCGATGGTTCGCGGACTCGGTGCCGGTGGCATTCCTCTACCACGCGCGCGGGCTCCAGGGCATGAACCGGCGAGTACATGGGGTGACGATGGATCTGCGGGGAGAGCTGGCAACGGTACACGACTGGTGGGTGGCGCCGTGATCGAGCCGGTCCGGGCGGCGGCACCGGTCCGGCTCGACCTCGCCGGGGGCTGGACCGACGTGCCGCCCTACTCGGCGCGAGAAGGCGGGTTGGTGGTGTCTGCCGCCGTCCAGCTCTATGCCCATGCGGAGGTCCGACCAGGCGGCGCCAGCTACCGGCTGGTGGCTGAGGACCTGGGGCAGGAGATCGAGGTGTCCGATGCCGCGATGATTCCTTCGCGAGGATCGCTGCCCTTGCTCGCGGCCGGGCTGCGGATGCTTCCGGTGGGCCCCTGCACCCTGATCACCCGCTCCGATGCACCGCCGGGCTCGGGGCTCGGCAGCTCCGGCGCCCTCGACGTGGCATTGGTGACGGCGCTCAGCCACGTCAGGGGCGAGCTCCCCGACCGCCGGCGCATCGCCGAGCTGGCCTGTCATCTGGAGGCGGCGGAGGCGGGCATTCCCGGCGGCCGCCAGGATCAGTTCGCCGCGGCGTTCGGCGGATTCCTCCGGCTCGAGTTCCGCGACCCGACGGTGGCGGTCGAGCAGGTGGCCGTGCCCGCTGATGTGGCCGCGGAGCTGGAGCGGCGGATGCTGCTCTTCTACACCGGCGCGTCCCGCTTCTCCGGGGCCACCATCGACCGGGTCATGCAGGCGTACGAGCGCGGCGAACCCGCCATCGCGGGCGCGCTGGATGGCCTCCGGACGGCCGCCGAGCGGATGCCGGAGGCGCTCCGGTCCGGCGATCTGCCCCGAATCGGTGAGCTCCTCTCCCGGAACTGGCTGCACCAACAGGCGCTCGATCCGGCCATGTGCACCCCGCTCATGTCCCGGCTCGAGCGGGCGATGGTCGAGGCTGGTGCGCTCGGGGGGAAAGCGGCCGGCTCCGGTGCCGGGGGTTCGATGTTCTTCCTGCTGGGCGATGAGGATCTTCGGCCTGCCGCCGAGGCCGCGCGCGCGTTGGGCATGACGCGGCTGCCGTTGCGCTGGGCCGAGGAGGGCGTCCACCCGTGCTGACCGCCGCGGAGCTGTCGGTCCGACGCGAGGCGCTGGGCCCATCGCCCGACCTGTCGGCGCTGATCAGGCGGCTTGCCGAACGTGCCGCCCCGCTGCTGGCCCGGCGTCCGCCGGCGCCCCGGGCCAAGGCGCTCCTCTCCACCGACGGCGGCTTCTGTCCCCAGGACCGGAGCCCGCTACGCTTCGACCCATGGAGCCCATCGGTTCACCGGTGTCCCCGCTGCGGGTGCGAGTTCACCGGTGAGCGGCACGACCTCGCTTGGGCGCGCTACCAGCATCTCTGGCTGGCCGAGCGGGCGGCAACGCTCGCGACGCTGGCATCGCTCGCCGATCACCAGGCGGCGGCCGGCACGGCCCAGGCGATCCTCATCGACTATGCCGGCGCCTACCTGGAGTTCCCCAACCGGGACAACGTGCTCGGCCCCGGCCGGCTCTTCTTTTCGACCTACCTGGAGTCGATCTGGCTCACTGACTATCTCTCGGCGGCGGTGCTGCTGCGCGAGAGCGGTCAGCTCTCCCCGGAAGCGGCGGAGGGGGTGAACCAGGTCGCCGACGAGGCCGCCAACCTGATCGGCGAGTTCGACGAGGGCCTCTCCAACCGGCAGACCTGGCACAACGCGGCGCTGACGGCCGCGGCGGTCTGGTTCGAGGACGAGGAGCTCGCCACCCGCACCGTCGAAGGCCCCACCGGCATCCTGGCCCACCTGCTCCAGGGATTTCGAGACGACGGCATGTGGTTCGAGGGGGAGAACTACCATCTGTTCGCCCTACGGGGCCAGCTCCTCGCGCTGGGGTGGGCCCGGTGGACCGGCGTCGATCTGCTCGCCGACGAGCGACTCGCCCTCCGGCTTCACGCCGCGCTTCGCGCCCCGGCGGTCACGGCGCTTCCCGACCATACCTTTCCGGCCCGGAAGGATTCGCGCTTCGGCGTCTCACTGGCACAGCCGATGTACCTGGAGCTCTGGGAGGTAGGTCTCGCCCGTCTGGGCCGCACCGACTCGGACCTCTGGGGATGGCTCCGCGAGCTCTACTCGGTGCCCGCGCCTCCGGCCCAGCCGTTCGACTCGTACCTGCATGAGATGGATGAGCCGCCCCCCGATCGGCCGCGCACGCGCGCCGATCTCTCTTGGTGGTCGCTGCTGGAGATGATGCCTGCCATGCCCGAGGTGGAGGGTCGGTGGGCACCGGGGTCCGTGCTGCTGGAACAGCAGGGGCTGGCCGTGCTGCGGGAGGGCGATCGCTACACCAGCCTCGAGTGCGGCGCATACGGCGGAGGTCATGGACACCCCGATCGGCTCCATCTGACCCTGCACGCCGGCGGCTGCCACTGGCTGGCAGATCCGGGAACCGGATCGTACGTCGATCGCGACCTCTTCTGGTACCGCTCCACCCTGGCACACAACGCGCCCCGGCTGGATGGCGTTTCCCAACCTCCGGTCGACGCGCGTTGCACCAACTTCGATGTCCAGGGCGACTGGTCCTGGGCTCGTGGCAGCTACGGAGCGCTCTCGCGCACGCTGGTGAGCGGTCCGCACTACCTGCTCGACCTGCTGGACCTGAGCGCGGATGAGGAGCACCTCCTCGAGGTTCCCTGGCATCTCGACGGAACGGTGGAGGTCCTCACCGCCGGTGGCTGGGCGCCGGATCAGCTCGCCGACGAATTCGTGAGCTCGCCCGAGCGGTTCACCGGCGACACAGCGGATGCGGTGGTTCTCCGCGCCAGTGCACCCGGGTCGGCCGCGATCACGCTCCGCCTGCACCTCGATGGTGGCCAGCTCCTTCGAGCGGTGGGCCCCGGGCGTCCGGGACAGGCCGCGCGGCAGACTTTCTATCTCGTGCGCACCCAGGGACGCAACGCTCGGCTGGTCGCGGTGCTCGAGCCGGCCGCAGGGGCCGCGCTGGTTCAGGCGTTGAGGGTCGAGGGTGAGCTGGTGCAGGTCGAGCACGCCGAAGGGGTGGACAGCCACTTGCCGGTGAGCGACGGCTGGGAGATGACGCTCGAGGCCGGCCCGCTCCACCTGGCCGGCGGCCGTCGCCCGCCGGTCGTCTCCAAGCCGCTGATCAATCCCGACCGGCCGCTGGTGGCGCATGGAGTCGCCGCGCACGTGCCGGAGCCGCCCGCGCTCGACGGCACGCTGGAGGGCTTCACGCCGACCGAGCCGATGGCCCTCGACTACGAGGACCAATACCGTCGAAGCGAGGAGCCGTACCCCGGCCCGGAGGAGCTGTCCGCCACGGTGTTGGCCAATTGGGACGAGTCCGCGCTCTATCTCGGTATCGAGGTGGTCAAGTCGGAGGTGATCATCCGTGCCCCGGACTCGCCGCCGCTTCGGCTCGATAACGAGCTCGATGACATCCACGCCGACGGTGTCCAGGTTTACCTGCGCCCCGATCGCGATGGGCCGGTCTACGGATTTCTGGTGGTGCCGGGCGACGAGGACGGCGCGATCAGGGTCCATCCGGTCAGCGGCTACGCGGGCGCTCCGGAGATGGTGGACGGTGGCTGGCAGGGGACCGAGACCGGGTACTCGATAACCCTCGGAATCAGCGTCGCCGACTGGCGGGTGCGCGGCGGAGACCGGATTCCGTTCGATCTGCTGGTGAACGAGATGCGGCCGGGGCGGCTCCGGCGCGCCGGGCAGCTGGTCTGGAGCGGCGGCGGGGGTTGGGTCTACCTCCGGGGCGACCGCCAGCCGGAGACGGCCTTCGGAGTGCTGGAGCTCGAATGACCGGACCCATCGCGGGCTTCACCTCCACGGTGAGCAAGCGGCCTGAGGCGCTGTTCGGGGCCCCCGGCCCGGGGCTCCCATCGCGCATGACGCGCTCCGCCGGCTGCCGGGTCTGGGATGCGGAGGGACGCGAGTACGTCGACTACATCATGGGTCTCGGCGCCGTGGCGCTGGGGTACGGGCACCCGGCCGTGACCCGCGCGGCCGTCGAAGCGGTGGAGTCTGGAGTGGTCGGCCCGCTCCCACCGGTGCTGGAAGAGGAAGTGGCGGCCGCGCTGCGCCGGCATCTGCCATGGATGGAGCAGTCCCGCTTCCTCAAGACCGGCGCCGAGGCGATGGCGGCGGCCGTGCGACTGGCCCGTGCCGCGACCGGCCGCGAATACGTGCTCGGATGCGGATACCACGGATGGCTCGACTGGTGCCAGGGTGTCGAGTCGGCCGGAGTGCCGGCCGGCACCCACGCGCTCTACGGCGCCCTCCCATTCAACGACCCGACTCGCACCAGGGAGCTGATCCGCGCGGCCGGCGACCGGCTGGCCGCCGTGGTGTTCGAGCCGGTCATCGTGCGGGAGCCCGACCCCGAATGGCTGGCTGTGCTTCGGGAGGAGACCACCCGGGCGGGCGCGCTCCTGGTGGTCGATGAGATCAAGACGGTCTGCCGTCTGGCTGTCGGGGGCGGGACCGAGCGCTTCGGCATCGCGCCCGACCTCGCCGTGCTGGGCAAGGCAATCGCGAACGGCTTTCCGCTCGCGGTGGTCGGCGGACGCGCCGCGGTGATGGCCAGCATCGCGCATACCTGGATCTCGTCGACGCTGGCCACCGAATGGGTGGCGCTGGCGGCGGCGCGCGCGACGCTCGCGGAGATGGTGGCCCGCGACGTTCCCCGTCACCTCTCGCGGGTGGGCGGCCGATTGCTGGCGGGCCTGGAACGGCTCGCGGTCCGGCACCCGGCCGTGGTCACCGGCGTCGGAGGACTGCCCGAGATGTGCTTCCTCCAGTTCCGCGACGACACCGCCTCCCGGCGCCTGGCCGCCGCTGCCGCCCATCGCGGCCTGCTCTTCAAGCGTTCGGCCTACAACTTCGTCTCGCTGGCGCACGACGAAGCCATCATCGATAGCACGCTCGAGCGTCTGGAGGAGGCCCTCTCGACCATGGGCTGATCCGCCTAGATTTCCCGGGCCGGGATCGCGTGACTGGCACGCGGTGTACCGGCGGGGCACCAGCAAAGGGGACCGGAGGCGACATGTCACCCAGAAAACCGACCATCGATGACGTGGACGATATCGACGACGAGGATGGAGCGCTGGAAGAGGAGCTGGAAGAGGAGACCGACCTGAGCCTGCACGACGAGGATGAGGACGCGATCCGCACCGACGATGCCGCGGACCAGGAGGAGGAGCCCGAGGAGGAACAGCCCGAGGAGGAATAGCGGGAGATGTTGATCGACGTTCACGCGCACTTCCTGCACGACCGCACCCCGCGGGCCGACTGGCGAGAGCGCAACGCCAGCCGGCTCCGCGCGGGCGAGCGCGTGGGCATCACCATCCACGTCGCCTCGATCCTGGGGAGCTGGGGCCACACCTCTCCCACCTACTTTCCCTCGCTCCCCGACCTGCGCTACGCCAACGATTTTCTGCTCGCGATCGGGCGCGAGCACCCGGGCCGCATCCGCGGCTACGTGACCGTCAACCCCAACTACACCGCGGAGTCGCTGGGCGAGATCGAGCGCTGTCTCGATGCGGGCATGATCGGTATCAAGCTGGCCGCGAGCCGCCGGGCCGATCACCCGCTGCTGGATCCGATCTGTCGAGCCGCCGCGGAGCGGGGGGTCCCGGTGCTGCACCACATCTGGCAGCATCGCCGGCGCGACTACCCGGGGCAGGAGGCGTCCGATGCCCGCGAGCTGGCGGACCTCGCCCGGCGGCACCCGGCGGTTCCGTTTCTCCTGGCCCACATCGGCGGCGGAGGGGACTGGCTCCACTCGCTCCCGGTGATCCGCGATCTCCCCAACATTCTGGTGGACCTCTCCGGCAGCGGAGTCGACGGCGGGATGCTCGAGGCCTGCATCGCGGCCGTCGGGGTGGAGCGCCTGCTCTGGGGGTGCGATCTCACCATCGAGACCGGCTGGGCCAAGCTCCGCTACCTGGCCCATCTGCTCTCGCCCGACGAGCTCCAGCTGGTCGGCTGGCGGAACGCCGCGCGCATCTTCCCCGCGGGCGCCTTCCCGAGCGACTGATGCGCATCGACGTCAACGCCTTCGTGGGCGCCTACCCGTTCCGTCGCGTGCCCGGTACCTCGCCCGAGGCCCTGCTCGCGGCGATGGACCGGGTGGAGCTCGACGAAGCCTGGATCACCCATCTGCCGGGCATCTTCTGGCGGGACCCCAACGAAGGCAATGCGTGGCTGCTCGAGTCCGCTCGGCGGCTCCCACGGCTCCGGCCGGTGCCGGCCGTTCACCCCGGGCTGGCCCACTGGGAGGAAGCACTCGCCCGAGCCCGGGACGTCGGCGCCCCCGCGGTGCGCGCCGATCCCACCTTCTACGGCATGGACCCGGCTGGTCTGGAGATGCGGGCCCTCGCCGCTGCTTGTGCTGCCGCCGGCCTGCCGCTGGTGCTGGCCGTTCGGCTGGAGGATGCCCGTCAGCGCCACCCCAACGACCGAGCGGCCGAACTGCCGGCCGCCGCCGTCCGCGCCCTCGTCCGAAGCGACCCGGGTGTTCGGCTGCTGGTCACCCATGCCGATCGCCCGTTCGTCGAGGAGGTGCATTTCGGCTCTACCCCCGCGGAAGCGGCGAGGATCTGGTGGGATATCTGTTGGCTCTGGGGACCGCCGGAGGATCACCTCCAGACGCTGCTCCGGACGGTCGGCGTCGACCGCTTCGTCCTCGGCACCGGGCAGCCGCTTCGCCTGCCCGAGAACGCGGGGGCCAAGCTCGACCTGCTCGAGCTCGGCGCGGAGCAGCGTGCCGCCATCGAGGGTGGCAATGCCGGCTCGCTTCGAGCCCGGCCCTGACCCGGCCGTGGCCGCACTGACCGAGCGGCTCGCCTGGGGCCTCATCCCCGCGGTGCCCGTGCCCTTCCGGGGCAGCGAGCTGGACCAGGGAGCCCAGCGACGCTACGCCGGCTGGATGGCCGCGCAGCCGGTGGCCGGGGTGGCGGTCTGGGCGCACACCGGACGCGGCCCTCACCTGCTGCCGGAACAGCGCCGCCTGGTGCTCGACGCCTGGCGGGAGGCGCTGCCCGATCGCGTGCTCGTCGCGGGCGCGCGCGACATCGGCATGGCCATCGAGGCGCGCCGGGGTCGGGCCGACGCGCTGCTCGCATTTCCCGAGCGGCACGATCCGGTGGCTCATCATCTGCGCCTGAGCCGCGAGCTGCCGGTGATCGCCTTCTATCTCTACGAGGCCGCCGGCGGCGTCGCTTACGACGACGCGACGCTCGATGCCATTCTCGATCTCCCCGAGGTACTCGGCATCAAGGTCGCCACGCTCGATTCGGTGATGACCTTCCAGCGGATCGCCGCACTGATGCAGCGGCACCCCGACAAGCTGCTCATCACCGGCGAGGATCGATTCCTGGGCTATTCGCTCCTGCTCGGCGCGCGCGCGGCGCTGGTGGGGATGGGCGCGGCGCTGCCCGACCTGCAGGTGGATCTGCTCCGTGCCTGCGCGGCGAAGGACTGGGCCCGATTCGTGGCCCTCTCCGCGCTCTGCGACCGTTTCGCCCAGACCACCTTCATCGCGCCGATGGAGGGGTACATCCGCCGGATGCTCTGGGCCGCGGCCGCCGATGGCGCCCTGCCGCCCGAGTCCTGCGACGACCCCTGGGGACCCCCGCTGCCGGCAGTGGAGCGCGCCCTGGTGGAACAGACGGTGCGGGATGCTCGGACAACTGCGGCGTGACTTCGAGCGCTTCGGGCGCGAGCCGCCCGCCGATCCCGCCGCACACATCCGGGAGGCATATCGCATCGACCTGAGCGCCCGGTATCTGGGGTATTCCCTGCCACACCCCGTCGGCAAAGGCTCCGGGCAACTGTCGCTCAATGCCGAACAGCTCGAGGTCGATCGCGCGGCCGGACTGGCATTCGTGGTGCTCAAGACCGTGATCGCCGAGGATCCTGCGGGAGAGCGCTCGATGGGCGCCTGGGCAGTGCACGAGACCCGGATGCGGGTGGAGCCCCGGGTCTCGAGCACCGGCCGCGACGGCTGGACGGTCACCTGGAAGGGGCGGGGCTGGGACCGCTCGTTCGACGAGTACCTGGTGCTGGTGCGGCTCGCGGCGGACCTCACCCGCGCCGGCGGAATGGTCGTCGTGCCCTCGGCGAAGTACCACCTCCCCCGACTGGACGAGCCGTTCCGGGAGGCCGAGTATCGCTACACCACCGAGCGACTCGCCGCGGCGTGGGGCGGCACGGAGCTGCCGCTGGAGAAGGACTTCTCTCCCACGCTTGCCGGCGACTCCCTCGCCGACGAGCGGCCCCAGGTGCTGCGCTGGCTCCGCGAGGTACCTGGGCAGATTCGCGCCGGGGCCAAGGTGCGGCTCGCGGTCAAGCTGATGAACGCGCGCTTCGATGAGGCCTTCCAGCTGGAGATGCTGGATGCCTGCGGCGACGCGGACGCGCTGGTCTGCTTCAATCGGCTGTGGGACTCCACCCGGGCCGTGGCCTACGGCGGGTATGACCTGAGCGATCGCAACCTTCACGTGCTCGAGACCGCGCGGCAGCGGCGCCCGGGACCGCCGCTGGTCGGCACCGGAAACATCTGTTCCGGCCGGATGCTGCTGGACTACGCTCGGCTCGGCTGCGAGAGCGTCGAGCTCCACACCTTCTTCCAGCTTCCCCTCTCGCAGTACCCGGCGGTTGAGGGTACTCGAACCCAGCGCGCGCTGCATGCGCTGCTCTTCCACCCGGAGGACGGTCTGGTGGCCGGCATGCTCGCGCTGGAGGCCGAGGGGCGGCTGGAGCGGCGGGGCGGAGAGCTGCGCTTCCTCGATGTTGTCTACCCGGCCTGAGTCCCTGTGCGAATCGATCGTATCGAGCTGTACCAGGTGACGCTGCCCCTGGTGGAGCCGTTCATCATCTCCGGCGGAACGATGACGGAACGCCGCTCTCTCGTGGTCGCGCTGCACGACGAAGACGGCCACGTCGGCTACGGCGAGTCGCCCCCCTTCGAGCTGCCGTTCTACTCGGAGGAGACGCTGGGAGGCGCGCGGCTGCTGCTGACCGAGCTGCTCATTCCCCGGCTGCTTGGCCAGGAGCTCGCCGGGCCCGAGGCGGTGGATGTATCGCTCCGGGCCGGCGTACGCGGCAATCCGTTCGCTCGCGCGGCGCTGGAGACGGCGGCATGGGACCTGGAGGCGCATCGCCGGGGCAGCGGTCTCGCCGCGCTGCTGGGCGAGCGGCTCGGTCTCGCACCCGCGCCCGCCATTCCGTGCGGTGTCGCGCTCGGCATTCCGCAGGATCGCTTGACTCGCACCCTGCAGCGTTGGATCGAGGCTGCGGTGGCCAAGGGGTACCGGCGGGTCAAGATCAAGGTGGCGCCCGGCTGGGACTCGGCGCCCGTGGGCGCTGCCCGGCAGGTCCTGGCCGGCACCGGGCTGCCACTCACGGTCGATGCCAACGGCGGCTACGAATGGCCGGAGCACGAAGCGGCCCTGCGCTCGCTGGATGACGCCGGGCTGCTCTACTTCGAGCAGCCGCTTCCTCCGGACGACTTGGTGGGTCACGTCCAGCTTTCTCGAGTGCTCCGGACGCCGGTCTGCGTCGACGAGACGCTGCGAGATGCCCGGGCAGCCCGCCAGCTGGTCGCGCTCGACGGGCCGAGGACCTGGAATGTGAAGGTGCACCGGGTGGGAGGGTTGTCTGAGGTCTGCCGGATCGTGCGGACGGCCGGCACGGTCAATGCGGCGCTCTGGGCCGGGACGATGCCCGAGTCGGGGCTCGGCTCCCAGGCGGCCCTGGCGGCGGCCAGCCTCCCCGGCTTCGTCTACCCGTCGGACCTAGAGCCCAGCGCCCGCTGGTTCGGCCCCGGCCTCGACGTGATCGAGCTGACGATGTCCACCGACGGCTGGATGCAGGTGCCTGCACAATCGATCGCCGGGCTCCTGGACCGGGACCGGTTCCAGGCCGCCAGCCGCCGGCTCCTGACGGTCGACGCCGGGAGCCCGCGTTGACGATGCCGTTTCCCGGGCGTACACTAGCGGGAGGCCTCTTCGGGAGGGACCGTGGTCGAATACGCCATGCTGCTCGCGAGCAACGGCCTTCATGGGTTCGCCACCGACCTCCAGTCGCTGGGGCAGGGCGTGGACTGGTCGGTCATGCGGTATCTCCTGGTCGGCCTCTTCGCCCTGCTGGTGGCGCGATGGGCATTCAGATCATCGAACGGCTGATGGACGGGCAGATCGGTGCCGTTTACGCGTGAGGACGTGCGGGCCGCGGTGGAGCGCGCGGGCGACGAGCATTGGGACCGACTGATCCGGCACCATGAGGACGCCTATCCTGCCAGCCGGCCGACGCCCGGGGACGTCTGCCTCCGCGAAGCCGAACGGCTCAACCAGCTCGGACTGGCCGATCTGCCCGATCTGTCCCTGGCGGAAACCCGGGTCGAGCGGCTCGAGGGCGCTCTCCGGCTCACCCATGTGTTCGAGTACCGCCCGCGCGGGGCTCGACTGCTGACCGAGCCCTTCGTCGACTACGAGTGACCTCCGCGTCCGTTCCGGTCCGCTCGAGCTCCCGCCTCACCTTCCTTCTCATCCCCCACACCCATTGGGACCGGGAATGGTATCTCCCGCGGGCGGCGTTTCTCGCCCGCCTGGTTCCGATGCTGGATGACCTGATCGATCGCCTCGAGCGGCAGCCCGCCTTCCGCAGCTTCCTGCTGGACGGCCAGACGGTGCTGGTCGACGACTACCTCGGCGTGCGGCCGGAGCAGACCGAGCGGGTGCGGGCCCTGGTTCGCGCCGGACGACTGCAGCTTGGTCCCTGGTACGTCCTGGCCGACGAGCTAGTGCCGTCCGGTGAATCGCTGGTGCGGAACCTTCTCCTGGGCCAGCTCGATGCGGCACACCTGGGTGGCCGGAGCGATGTGCTCTACTCGCCCGACGCCTTCGGACATCCCGCGGCCTGGCCCGCGCTGGCCGCGGAGTTCGGCATCGGCTACGGCGTCCTCTGGCGGGGGCTGGGCGGCGAGGCGGGGCAGGATGGCGATCTCTACCGCTGGCGCGCACCGGATGGCCGCTCGGTGTTGCTCTATCACCTGCCGCCCGACGGATACGAGGTCGGCGCCGCGCTACCGGCCGACACCGTCTCCCTGGCCCAGGCGTGGCCGCGCCTGCGAGCGGCGCTCACCGCCCGCGCCGTCACCTCCCAGGTGGCCGTGTTCGTGGGCGCCGATCATCACGCCGCCCACCCCCAGGTGGGTGGCCTCCGCGAGGGCCTGTCCGGGCTGGAGCGGGAGGCAGATGTGCGGGTCTCCCGGCTGGATGACTTCCTGATCGCTGCGGCCGAGGAGGCCGGCCCTTTGCCTGAGCTGACCGGCGAGCTCCGCTGGTCTTACGGCTACACCTGGACGCTGCAAGGCGTGCAGGGAACGCGCGCCTCGCTCAAGCGACGGCACGCCGAAGCCGAGCTATGGCTGGAGCGGGTGGCCGAGCCCCTCGCGGCACTGGCGGCGGGTGCCGGCCTCGGCGACCGCGGTCCCCTGCTGCGACACGCCTGGCGCACGCTGGTGCGATCTCAGTTCCACGACTCCATCGGCGGCTGCACCTCGGATGAGGTTGCCCGCCGGGTGCTGATCCGGATGGAGGACGCGGAGAGCCTGGCGCGGGAGATCGCCGGCTCCGCCCTCGGCGCTCTGGCCGGCGACAACCCCGATCAGGCCCGGGATCACCCCGAGCAGACAGCGCCACGGCTGGTGATCTGGAATCCGGTTCCCCGTGAACGGGAGGGCGTCGTCATCGCCGAGCTCACCTCGTTCCGGTGCGACGTCCTGATCGGCCCGCCCGGTGACCGGAGCCCGAGGACGGGGAGCGCTGCAGTCCCGCTTCGGCTGATGGGCCCCGCGGGTCCCCTCCAGATGCAGGAGCTGGGGAGGTACGCTGCCCAGGAGCGGCTGGACTCGGCGCGGCATTATCCCGACCAGGATGAAGTGGAGGTCACCCGGGTGGCGCTGATCGCGCCGCGTCTCAGCGGGTTCGGGCTCGCGGAGCTGGCGCCGGCAGGGCCGGAGGCGCTGGAGCCGGCGCGGCCGGGCGTCGGCGCCACCGAGCGCGGTCTGGACAACGGCCTGATCGAGATCGCGGTCGGTCCCGATGGATCGGTTGGTCTGCATGACCGCGCCACGGGTCAGCGCTTCACCGGGCTCTTCGCGCTGGAGTCGGGTGGGGACGTGGGGGATACCTACAGCTACGCGGCGCCGGCTGGAGATCGGATCCGTTCCCTGCAACGGCCACCCGAGGTTCGCGTGCTCGCCAGTGGTCCGCTGGTGGGTGCCCTGGAAGTCCGGGGAGTGCTGAAGCTGGCCACGGGTCGGGTCGGTGTGCGACTGGTTCTGTCCGTCCACACGGAGAGCCCGGCGCTCCGTTGTACCCTCGAGCTCGATAATCAGGCGCTCGATCATCGCGTGCGGGTGCGTTGCCCCTCCGGAGTGCCCGGGCAGAGCGCCGTGGCCGGGGCCGCCTTCGGGCATGTCGAGCGCCGGCCGGTGCAGCCGAACCAGCGACGCTACCCGCGGGAGACCCCAGTGGCGACGGCTCCCGCTCAGCGGTTCGTGGCCACCGCAATCGGCGGCCGGGGTCTCGCGCTGTTCGCGCCCGGGTTCTTCGAGTACGAGCACACCGCCCGCGGCGATCTCGTCATCACCCTGTTCCGTGCCATCGGCCAGCTTTCCCGCGACGATCTCCCCACCCGGCAGGGCCACGCGGGCTGGCCCACGCCGACACCCGAGGCTCAGGAGCAGGGCTGCCACCGGGTCCAGCTCGCGCTGCAGGCCGTCGGTGCGGGGGACCTGGAGAACGGCGCCACGCTAGCCCGGCTCTGGGAGGATGTCTTCCTGCCCCCGCGCGCCGTCTGGCTGCGCCAGGCCATCCCGCTTCGCCCCTCCACCGGCGCACTCGAGCTGGAGGGAGCGGGCCTGGTCTTCTCGGCACTCAAGCCGGCGGACTCCGGCGGCGGGATCGTGCTCCGCTGCTACAACGGGTCGGACCTGCCGAGCGAGGGCGGGTGGCGCCTCCCCTGGGCCGCGGTCCGCGCCCAGCGGGTGCGCGCCGACGAACAGGGCGATCCGATGGAGCTGACGCTCGATGCCGACCGCCGCGGTGTCCGCTTCACCGCGGCCCCCCGGGCGATCGTCACGATAGTGGTTTCGTTGTCTCCGAGCTGATCGGGTCGCCGGCCAGCGCCTCGGGGCGGGTGACCCTGCCACCGGCGCGGGCGCCCCGCTAACTTCTCGCATGCGCGATTTTCCATCGCTGCCGTGTTATCCCTGTCCCCATCAATCCTCCTGTTGCGCCTACGGTGTCACCCTGAGTGACCAGGAGGCCGCCGCGATCATCCGGCACCACGGCGCCGCGAAGGTTTACCGCAGCCGCTGGGGCGAGTGGCGCACTCGGGTCCGCGGAAAGCGCTGCGTGTTCCTCCGGGAGAACGTGTGCACCATCCACGCGGAGAGCTACTACCCCGCCGTCTGCCGCGGCTTTCCCTGGACCGACGCGGAGACCGGCGGTCCCTACGAATACGACCGGACCATCTGCGGGGAGTTCCTCGCGCGGCCGGAGCTGGTGCAGTTGGGTCGGCGCTGATCACCTACCTCGAGGTCCTTCACATGAAGCTGGGCTCGCCCACCGTCATCCTCGCAGCAGCCTTTCTGGCCTTCACTCCATTGCCCATGTCTGCCCAAACGTCGCCCGACCGGGCGCTGGAGCACGCTCGGAAGTTGCTGCACTCCGCCCCGCTCATCGATGGGCACAACGACCTCCCCTGGGAGATCCGGGTCTCCAAGACGGCGCCGCGGGACGTGGCGGCGTACGATCTCCGGCAGCGGGCCCCCAAGCACACCGACCTGGGCCGGCTCAAGCAGGGCGAGGTCGGCGCCCAGTTCTGGTCGATCTACATTCCGGGCGAGATCAAGGACAGCGGCTTCGCCCGGGTGCAGCTGGAGCAGTTCGACATCGCTCGCCGGATGATCGCCAGCTATCCTGACCGTCTCGCGCTGGCACTCACGGCCGACGACATCGAGCGGGACTTCAAGCGCGGCCGGCTGGCCTCGCTTCTGGGAATGGAGGGCGGCCACGCGATCGAGAACTCGCTCGGTGCGCTCCGGTCCTACTACACGCTGGGCGCCCGCTACATGACCCTGACCCACAACGTCACCCTGGACTGGGCCGACGCCGCGCTGGACACGGCCCGCCACGGCGGACTCACCAACTTCGGGCGGGAGGTGGTCCGGGAGATGAACCGGCTCGGCATGCTGGTCGACCTCTCGCACGTCTCGCCGGGAGTGATGAGCAATACCCTCGATGTCGCCGAGGCGCCGGTGATCTTCTCCCACTCGGCCGCGCGCGCGCTGGTGGACCACCCGCGCAACGTGCCCGATTCCATCCTCGCCCGGCTGCCCAAGAACGGCGGCGTCGTGATGGTGACCTTTGTCCCCGGTTTCATCTCCACCGCTGTCGCCGCGTGGGAAGCGCGGTCGGACAGCCAGCTCACGCAGATCAAAGCCGCCGTCACCGACACGGCGGAACAGACCCGCCAGTGGGAGGCGTGGAAGACGGCGCACCCGAGCCCCACCGCCACCCTGGCCCAGGTAGCCGACCACATCGACCATGTGCGGGCGGTCGCGGGCGTGGACCACGTCGGCATCGGGAGCGACTTCGACGGGATGGAGGGGGGCCCGGTGGGGCTGGAGGACACGTCCACCTTTCCCCAATTGTTCGCGGAGCTGATCCGGCGGGGCTGGAGCGACGGCGATCTCAAGAAGCTGGCGGGAGGCAACTTGCTGCGGGTGCTGCATCAGGCGGAGGCGACGGCTGCGCGGCTGCAGCGGAGCCGGCCGCCCTCGACCGCCACCATCGAGGCCCTGGACGGACGGCAGACCCGCCCGGCTACCTGACGTTCAGGTCTGCCGGCCCACCACCAGAAAGGCGAACGCCGCTGCCAGCCCGGCGAAGAGGAACCACTGGATCGCGTAGCTCAAGTGGGGTCCCTCGTCGATCGGTGGCGGCTCAAGTCGTCGGGGAAAGCTCGGGACGCCGGGGCCGGGAGTCTGCCTGAGATAGACCGGCAACACGGGGTAGGGGAGCTGCGAGCGCAGCGCGGGCAGGTCGAGCCGGGCCCAGGTGGTGCGGCCCGCGTGAACGATCGGCTTCCCGCCTCCGGTGCCCACCGGAACCGCCGTGCCTTCCGCCACGATCTCTCCTGGTTCCCGCAGGCGCTCCGGCTGAACGCTCACCGCATCGGGCGCCGGGACGAATCCCCGATCGACCAGCAGGGCCGTATCGGTTCCCGCCATCCTGAGCGGCGTCACCAGGTGAACGCCGGGCACGCCCTGCAGCGCCTCTCCGCGAAGCACGATGTCGTGATCGTGGTCGTAGCGCCCCCGGGCGATCAACCGATGCTCCGCCAGCGTGTCCGGCCGGCGGAGCGCCGGGCCGGGCAGCCGCACCGGAGCCGCGCTCCGCGCGGCCAGGGTGATCCGATTGGCGCCGCGGCGCTGGTGCAGGCGGGAGAGCTGCCAGATGCCCAGCCTGGCGAATCCGGCAGCCAGCACCAGCAACAGTGCCATGAGCAGGCGTCGAGCCCAGGGTGACATGACTGTACGCGATAAGGGACGACGCTCAGCCCCGACCCGCGGATTCGGGCATTCCCGCCGCGGTCCGGTCCTTGCCACGCGCCGGAAGGTCCACAGCGGACCAGCGGACAACTTAACTGCGGCGAGGCGATGTATGCTGACCATCTGGCGGGGCTTCACGCTGGCGGCGACGATCGTGCTCCTGGGGCCGGGCGATGGCTGGTCGCAGGCCGCCCCCCGCGGCCTGGTCGAGGTGGCGCGCGGCGGACGGGCCGGCTTCTGGGGCGGTGTCGGGCTCGGCGCCGGGGGAGAGGCATTCGACCTCCTCGACGGCGTCGGCTACAGTGACGAGCTCTACAAGCCGACCATCTCGGTCCGCCTCGGCGGCACCGTCAATCAGCATCTCCGCCTCGGAGGAGAGCTCCTCTCCTGGATCGACGACCAGGGGGATCAGACCGCCTCGCTCAGCAGCTTTCTCTTCATCGCGCAGGCCTATCCGCTCTCGACGGCGGGACTCTATCTCAAGGGCGGACTCGGGGTGGGCCGGAACGCGGTGGACTTTCGCAACGGATTCGACGTGGGAGATACCGGGTTCGCCGGACTGGTCGGCGCGGGGTGGGAGCTCCGGGTCGGCCGGCGAGTGTATCTCAATCCGGCCATCGACCTGGTCGGCCATCGCTACACCGGACGCGTCGGTGACCGCTACCACGAGCGGCTGGTCAACTTCGGCCTGGGCATCCTCTTCCAGTCGGGTCGCTAGCTGCCTATCCTACGCGGCATACCCCTTCATGATCGGCGATCGATGAGTCAGGCCGTCCCGCTGGTGTCCCGACGCGGCTTCCTCCCGGTCGCTCTCGCCGTCCTCCTGGGCTGCGGCCTGGGCTGCGGCGGCGACCTGACGCTGCCGGATGCGTCCGGTAACGGGATCGACCTCTCGATCGTGGACGGACGGACGCAGACCGGAGTCGTGGGTGAGCCGCTACCCAGGCTGGTGGTCGTGAAGGTGGCCACCCAGGCCGGCCAGCCGATCGGAGGGAGACGGGTTGCCTTCGTGCTCTCGGATCCGTCGGCTGGCACCATCGACCCCGACACGGCCATCACCAGCTCCGAGGGACAGGCCTCCGCGCGTTGGGTGCTGGGAACCAGGCCCGGTGAATACCAGGGCGAGGCACGCCTGGTGACCACCGACTCCACCGCGCCGCCGAGCATCCCCTTCGCTGCCACTGCTCATGCGGGGCCCCCTGATACCGTGCGTGCCGTCAGTCCCCAGAATCAGTTCGGCCGCCGGGAGCACCAGCTCGACGATCCGCTCGTGGTGGCCGTGGTCGACCGGTTCGGCAATCCGGTGCCCGGCGCGGCGGTCCACTGGAGCGTGACCAGTGGGGGCGGATCACTGAGTGCGGAGGAGACTGCGACGGGATCGGACGGGACCACCTCGGTGGCCTGGACCTTGGGACCTGGTATCGGGCTGCAACGGGCCTCCGCGGCGGTCGAGGGGGCCACCGGCTCCCCGCTGACCTTCACGGCAACGGTCCTGTTCTGACCCTTGTTGTTGCGCGCGCGCCACACTGTTCCCGATTGCACTTCCAAATTATTGTAATTTAGACACTTAAAACGCAATTGGCAGTCCAGAGCAAGGCACGTAATCTGCTTGTTTCGGGACTGTCGTCCATCATTCAACCCGATCACCGGTGCCCATGACTCGTCGTCTCGCGTCCCTGCTCGCGATCGGCCTCGCCACCGCTGCTTACGGTTGCGGCGGCGATGGCCTGGCACTGCCGGGAAACGGAGACGCCTCCAACATTGCGGCGTTCGCCGGGAACAATCAGCAGGCTCCGGCAGGATCGACCCTGGAGCAGCCGGTGGTGGTCCTGGTCACCGACCCGGGCAACCGGCCGGTCGAAGGCCAAGGTGTCGTCTTCGAGGTCAAGAGCGGCGCGGGGAGTGTCACCCCCGACACCGCGTTCACCGACGCCGCTGGGAAGGCCTCGTTCTCCTGGACGCTGGGGGCGCCCGCGGGCGAGCAGCGGGTTCAGGCGCGTGCGTTCGGCGGCGGCGTCACCGGCACGGTCGCGGTTGACCTCAAGGCCACCGCAATGACCGGGGCCGGCTCGGCGCTCTCCCAGGTGAGCGGTGACAATCAGACCGCCGCCGTCCGCTCGGCGCTTCCCGATTCCCTCGTGGTCAAGGTGAGCGACGCGGTGGGGAACCCCGTTGCCGGCGTCGAGGTGCTGTGGACGGTGTCCAGTGGGTCGATCACCCCGGCGACTGTCACCACCGGCGCGGATGGCCTGGCGGCGGCCGAGCGGGTGCTCGGGAGCTCAGCCGGCACCCAGACGGCGGCGGCGACGGTCGATGGGCTGGCCGGCTCGCCGGTCACCTTCACCAGCACGGCGGAGGCCGCCAACCCGACCTCGCTGGTCTACGTGGCGGGCGATGGGCAGACGGCGCCGGCCGGGTTCCCCTTGGCGGATTCGCTGATGGTCCGGTTGGTGGATGACAACGGGAACGGCGTGGGCGGCAAGGCCGTAACCTGGGTCATACCCTTGGGCCAGGGCGGCTCCGTGACGCCGCTCAACAGCACCACGACCGCGAACGGCTATGCCTCGACCCATTGGACCCTCGGCCCGGCGGCCGGCTCGAATCTGCTGAACGCCGTGTTCTCCGGCGTACCCTCGGTGCCGTTCACCGCGATGGCCACGTCGGACGTGCCGACGAAGATCGTCCTGAACGGCGGCGACAATCAGTCGGCACCGGTCGGATCCACGCTGGCGCTCCCGCTCTCCGTGAAGGTCACGGATGGTAACAACAATCCCGTCGCCAACGTGTCGGTCACCTGGACCGCTGACAGTGGTTCCGTGTCCGCTCCGACCTCGAACACCAATGCGAGCGGCATCGCCCAGGTGAGCCGGACGCTGGGGCTCGTCCCGGGCACCTACGGCACGACTGCGGCGGTCGCCGGGCTCACTGGCTCGCCGGTGAGCTTCACTTCCACCGCCACGGTTGGCGCGCCGGCCAAGCTCGCGTTCGATGTGCAACCGAGCAGCGCCGGCGTGGGAGAGACGATCACGCCGGCGGTCGAGGTCTCGGTGCGGGACGCGCAGGGGCTGCTGGTCCCCACCGCCACCAATGCCATCACCCTGACCTCCTCCGTCGGTGGAACGCTGGTGGGAGGAGGAGCGGTGAACGCGATTGCCGGCGTTGCCGTCTTCCCGGGGCTTTCCATCAACCAAGCGGGCTCCGGCCTCAAGCTGACCGCGCATGCCTCGGGCCTGAGCAACGCCGTCAGCGATGCCTTCGACATCGGCAAGTCGGGGACGACCACCACGCTGGATGGAGACACCCCGGCGACATCGGTGACCGGCCAGGCGGTGACCACGACGTATTCGGTGACTCCCACCGCCGGCGGCGGCACCCCGACCGGCACGGTCACGGTGAGCGACGGTGCGGGTACCAGTTGCTCCGCGAGTGTCGCGGCCGGGAGCTGCACGCTTACCTTCACCACCGCCGGGACCCGTTCGCTGACGGCGAGCTACGCTGGCGACGCCAACTTCGCCAGCAGCGTCTCGGCCTCCAGCACCCATCAGGTGAACAAGGCGAACACCACGGCCCAGCTCATCCAGGACGATCCCGACCCTTCGGTCTTCGGCGAGCCGGTCACGTTCAGCTTCACGGTCACTGTGAACGGGCCCGGCTCCGGAACTCCGACGGGGCTGGTCACGGTCGCCGGGACTGGCGGCGGCGGCGCGGTGAGCTGCCAGGCCGACGCCACGGTCGGGAGCTGCTCGCTGGTGCCCACGGCGGTCGGCAGCAGGAACTACGTGGCGACCTACGCCGGCAGCGCCGATTTCAACTCCGACCCCTCCGGTAACCTGGCTCACCAGGTCAACCAGGCTGCCACCTCGACCACGGTGGTCTCGTCCGACCTGTCGACCGATCCGGGCGAGAGCGTGACCTTCACCGCCACCGTGACGGTGACCGCGCCAGGCGCGGGCACGCCGACGGGGCAAGTGCGGTTCTTCGATGGGGCGAATCAGATCGGCAGCAACAGCGCCTTGAACGGGAGTGGCGTGGCCACGCTCTCCACCACCAGCCTGGCCAGCGGCAGCCACAGCATCACGGCGGTCTATCTCGGCTCGACCAACTTCGCGGGGAGCACCTCCAGCGACATCACCCAGGTGGTGGCCGCAGCCCCGGCGGCGACGAATGACGCTTTCGGCGTGGACGAGGACGGGTCGCTGAGCGTCGACGCCGGGACGGGCCTGCTCCAGAACGACACGCCGAGCAGCGGGGTGACCGCCGAGCTGGTGGCCGGACCGTCGAACGCGAGCAGCTTCGCGCTGCATGGCGATGGGTCGTTCGATTATGCGCCGGCCGCCAACTTCAACGGCACCGACAGCTTCACCTATCGGACCAACAACGGCTCGCTCACTTCCAACACGGCCACGGTCACCATCACCGTGTCCCCGGTGAACGACGCGCCCAGCTTCATCAAGGGAGCCGATCAGAGCGTGGGGAGCTTGAGCGGGATCCAGACGATCCTGGGCTGGGCCACCGGGCTGAGCCCAGGGCCGGCCGACGAGTCGGGACAGACCCTCTCCTTCGAGACCTCAACTGACAACGACGCCGCCTTCCTGGTAACCCCCTCGATCAGCGCCACCGGAACTCTGACGTACACCCCCAGCGTCCTCCTGGTCTCTCCGGTCAGTGTCACGGTCTCGGTCCGGGTGCAAGACACCGGTGGAACGGCCAACGGGGGCGTGGACGTGAGCGACTTTCAGACGTTCAAGATCGACATCGGGATCGGCACTTGATAAGCTTCGGGGCTCCCTTTTCCTCGCTCACGCTCACGGGTACGGTGTCAGTGCGCCTCATCCGTCGTCTGGTCACGTCCCTGACCCTGCTCTCCGCGGTGGGCTGCGGCGGGAGCGACCTCGTGCTGGGCAACGAGGGACAGCCGGCCAAGGTCGCGAT
>DATAOI010000020.1 GCA_036265815.1 Gemmatimonadales bacterium | reverse complement strand
GTCGACGTGCGGCTTCGGGCCGAGCCGCCGGCGCGGGTCCTCGACGTGGCGTGCGGCACCGGCTGGTCGAGCATCGCAATGGCCCAGGCGTATCCCAACATCCACGTGGATGGCCTCGATCTCGACCACGATGCCATCAGCGCCGCTCGCAGGAACGCCGAGCGGGCGGGCGCCGCTGATCGAGTAAGGTTCGCCGTCGCCGATGCGGCCGACTTGGGCGGAGCGGGCGTGTATGACCTGGTGACGATCTTCGAGGCCCTGCATGACATGGCGCGACCCGTTGAGGCACTCAGCGCAGCCCGCCGGGTGCTCGCCCAGGACGGGACCGTGCTCGTGGTCGATGGGCTGGTCGCCGAGGAGTTCACGGTCCCTGCCTCACCACGCGAACGAACTGAGTATGGCTGGAGCGTTGTGTCCTGCCTGCCCGGTGCCATGGGAGACCCCCAGACCGCAGCCACCGGAGCCGTCATGCGTCCCTCGATGCTTCATCAGTACGCCCTCCAGGCGGGCTTCGGCGCGGTAGAGGTCCTCCCGATCCACACCGACTACTGGCGCTTCTACCGACTGCTCCGGTGAGGCCGACCCGGGTCCGCCCGGGTCTAGCAAAGCCGAGCCCGGCCGCTGGGCCTTCTAAGATCCGGCTGCTTCGCCGCAGATGCGTGCGTGAGCCGTGCGCATCCAGTAGAGGTGCAACCATGCCTGTCCGGCAAATCAGCTCGCGCGTGTTAGCGAGGCTGACCCAACGAACCCGCTGGACAAGCTCGTGAGTCCACAAGGAACACACCATTCGGCGGGCAGCCGCCTGCCGTCGTCATCACCCAAATCCGTGGCCGACAGGGTTTCGGGATTTCGCGATCTTTTCGGGCATGGTGCCCGAGTCGACATCTCAGGGGCTTCGCCACGCACAAATTGTTCGCTGGTTTCGGCTCAGCTGGAACTCGCAAGTTCGAAGGCCCATGGGGCTGACTTGACCCTTGAGGTCGTCGAGGGCTGCAGCCACTGGATGCCAGAAGAGCGCCCGAACCTCATCGCCGACCAAGCGAGGGCACTGTTGCGAAGCAGAACTGCCAGTACTGGGTGCCCTCGTCAGGCGAGAAGGCCGTCGAGCGAGGCGAGAAAAGCTCTCCCGAGATGCGCCAAGCCTCAGAACTGACGGCGCTTCCGCAATGCCTTGGGGCGTCCGTCGGGGTCGTGCACGACCCGGTACAGGGGAGCTGCCCACAGCCGTGTCAGCGTCGACAGCTCCGGATCGCGGATGGGTCGGAGGCGCCCGGGTGGGCGCACTCCCTGCCGGCCGTTGTCCACCCAGGCCTGGAGGCGGGCCGCGGAGGCGGCGAAGGCGTCGAACATCCCCTGCGGGGCCACGCAGTCGGCCATGGTTTCCAGCAGGGTGGCGTCGTCCAGGTCGCCTGGCGCTATGCCGGTCTGAATGCGAGAGATGTCGCCGGGGAACTCCGCGGGTCCCACCTCACGGTCCAGGTGCTCGGCGGCCAGGGTGAGCCGCAGCCGTCGAGCGTAGGCACCGTGGTCGCCGCCACTGGCGTCCAGCACGACCACTGACAGTTCTGAGTCGTGGGTCCAGGAGCGGCGGCTGAAGTTGTCCGATCCCACGGTCGCCCACCAGTCGTCCATCACGCAAATCTTGGCGTGCACGTACACCGGGGTGCCGGCGTGGTTCTCGATTCCGTACGCCGCCACCCGGTCACCGGCGGCCTCGGTCAGCATGCTCAGCGCCTCAATGCGTCCGTACTGCTGAGGAACCCGGGAGAGCGGGAGGTTCTGGTCGGGCAGGTGGGGTAGCACCGCAATCACCCGCAGCTCGGTGTTTCGGCGTAGGGACTCGACGAACGCCTGAGCCACGTCGGGCGACCACAGGTACTGGTCCTCGATGTACACCAGCTGCCGGGCCCGGGCCAGCGCCTTGCTGTAGCCCCGGGCCACGCTGCGTTCCCCGCCCCGGGCAAACGGGTAGTCCCGGCCGTGCCGCAGGTCGGGGTAGGTCCGGAGTAGCTGCACGAGATGGGTACCACCGGGCACCGGCGGAGGCGGCGGCGCCTGCGCGGGTAGCGGGTTCGGGCTGGTGTCCTCGCCGGCCAGCCGATCGCGCAGTCGGCGCACCGGGTTGCGGCTGAGCGGGGTTGGATCCTGCCAGCGTTCTCGGAACACCGTCTCCACGTCATATACCCCGGGACCGGCGATCGCGGCCTGCACATCATGCCACGGGGGTGTCTCCCCGTACTCCTCTGCCATGGGCTGCGGCTGCGGATCACCAAGGTGCCGGGCGTCATCGCGGCGAGCGTGGCAGAGGTCGATGCCGCCCACGTACGCGATGTCCCGCTCCGGCCGGCCCTGGAAGCGGATCACCACCAGCTTTTGGTGGTGGGAGCCGCCAGTACGCACCCGCATGTCGAGCAGGGCTTCGGCGTCGTTGGCCTGCAGCGCCTCGATCATTTGGCGGTTCTCTTCGCCCGAGAAGGACAGGCGGTCCCAGTGGGAGCGCCAGACCAGGCCCCGGACGTCAACTCCTCGGATGTCAGCCTCCGACAGCAGGCCCTCGATCGCGGATTCCGCGTCGTCGGTCAGGCGCTCGTCGGGGTCGCCGCGCCAATCGGTGAAGTAGATTGCGTCGCCGGCTCGGGTCTCTCGGATGCGCTGCGCCAGCTCCGAGAAGTAGGTGGCGCCGTGTACTAGCGGCCGGACGAAGTTGCCGCTGGACCAGGCCTTATCCCCGAAGTGGCGGGCGTCGAGCACGGTCTGCGCGTTGCCGCGCTCCGACTTGGTCAGCAGCCACTCCGCGGGATCCATGGTCGCTTACTATCCCCACACTCCGTACATGATCAACCCACGCGCTGCATCCTCCGCCGAGGGCGGAGCGATCTGGCCAGGGAAGCACCGACAGCGCACACCCGGAGGCTCGGTAACCGAGCACCTCATTCATCGAGCTATCACTGCCCCGGATAGTCCACGAGATGAAGCCCACCGTGCTTCACGCTACCCGGAACGGCCCTGGCCTCGGACGTGTGTATGGAACGCGGCTGGCTGGAGGCCGGCAAGGGCGGGCCGTACGTTCCTCGGCGGCATCCGGCGGAGTGTGGCGGTCCTTTGTCAGGTCGCGGGTTTGGGCCGGGCCGCCCGGAT